>NZ_JBKOTU010000009.1:0-54420 GCF_049737915.1 Streptococcus sp. CL6.35
TACTTCTCTCAAGCGACAACTATATCAGTATATCACAGGTGCTTTCGCTTGTCAACACTTTTTTGAAACTTTTTTAATCTTTTTTCATCAAGTGTTCCACACCACAACATACCATAGTCCGTACGGGATTCGAACCCGTGTTACCGCCGTGAAAAGGCGGTGTCTTAACCCCTTGACCAACGGACCAGAGCTGTTATTTTCAACTCTTACTATTATACCGACTTTTCAAACTTTGTCAACTACTTTTTAAACTTTTTATGTTTTTTTCTTTTTTTTGCATAGCTTCTTACCGAGTACGGATATCAAACTCTTTAAACACAATACGTAAGTCTCTTAATACTCTTTGACGCCCTCGGAAGCGTTCATGTCTTAAGATGCGTTCTAACTCTTCTTGTTTATCTTTACTTTGTTTGCTTCTATAATTTCTTAGTGTCTCATGAAAGAGATAATAATCATCTAGACACAGACCTCCCTCACTGATACGATGACTAATCTCACCTACTTCTTCATAGGGTTCTTTATCATATCTACGCTTCTGACTTTCTTGCTTACGGATATAGTCTAGAATTCGATTCCGGAACTTAGTCTTAAAATATTTCCTTAAACGAGGAATATCTTCTATTATTCCTTCTTCTCTACTAATCAATTCATGTAAGCAAATCATCCCCTCTTGGTCCCAATCCGATAGTTCCCATAAATGAAGGTAATATTCATTTCTACACTTATATACAATCCCCTGGACTTCTTCATATAATTCTTTAAACATAACGTCCCCCTTTCTAGATACAGTCTAACAAATAAAAAAGCTAATTCGGTTCTTTTCTCCGTTCTGTTCCCTACACCGTCTCAACTGCACAAAAAAGAGAGGACATGCCTCTCTCAGGGTTATAATTCTGCAATTTGGTTTAGGTTTACTTCTGCAACTGTGTCATTACCAAACATAGAGATAATCATCTTCACTTTATTGTTATCAATCTCTGTAATCTTACCAGTATAGTCTGCAAAAGCACCATCAATGATACGTACAGTTTGACCAACTTCAACATGAATATCAAACTCTTGTACAGTTTGTCCCATAGAAATCAAGATATCACGGATTTCTTGTTCCAATAATGGAGTTGGTTTTGATCTATTTCCGTGAGATCCGACAAATCCTGTAACGTTTGGTGTGTTTCGAACAACAAACCAAGCTTCATCTGTCATCACCATTTCCACAAGAACATAACCTGGAAAGCGATTTTCTTCTACTTCTTTTCTCTTTCCATTTTTTTCAACTTGCACTGTTTGTGTTGGAATTTCAACACGTAAAATATTATCCAACATATTGTAGGTTTGTGCACGTTGTAATAGATTTTCTTTTACCTTATTTTCATAACCAGAATAGGTTTGTAAGACAAACCATCCTTTATCAAAACTATCCATGATACTTCCTTTCATAATAGAAGATTTCTAGCGTGAATAACTCCACAGGTCTTCTAAAAAATGTTAATAAATCGAATCAAACCTGAAACAATCAACTTGTCAAAAATATAAATAATCACAACAAAGAAAGCAGTGTATTCCATGATAGAACGAAAATCTCTCCAGCTTTCCTTGCGAGTTGGCCATGTTGTGTCTTTAAGAAGTCTAAAAATATCTCCAATAAAACGCATCGCTCTCTCCTATCTCGTTTCTCTGTGTGTAGTGTACTTACCACAATGTTTACAAAATTTATTTACTTCTAGTCGTGTTGGCTTGGGGTTTCCGCTGATCTTGATTGAATAGTTTCTCGAACCACAAACCGCACAAGCTAGGCTTGCTTTTTTTAATGCCATAACGCCTCCATCTTATCTATTATAACAAGAAAGCTAGGCTTTGACAAGCATCTTAACGAAATAGATTGACTACCGAATCCCATATCGTTTGAGCCTTTTCCTTAATTTTAGCATCCGAGATAGCACGGCTAGCCTCATCTACCAGATTTTGTGCACGACTTCTAATATCAGAAAGGCTATTATCCGCCTGATTTTCTTCATTACTCTGTACTTGATTTCTTGTATTGGCTGGTGCAATTCCATTTTGCTTATAAGCATTTTCAACTGTAAAGGTACTTCCTGGCGTATAAGGTAAAATGGTATTTGCAATGTTTCTAAAGACATGGGCTGCACCGTTTGAAGTAGATCCTGCTAGATAGTGGCTTTCATCAGTGGTAGGGAAACCAAGCCAGTGACTAATCACTACATCCGGAGTATAACCAATTACCCACTGGTCACTTGTGTATTCAGGATTGAAAACAGCTTCAGTTGTTCCAGTTTTTCCTGCCATGACATAATCTGCAGGAGATGAACTAATACCGGTACCGTTGGTGAATGTCCCCAACATCATACTGGTCATCTTATCAGCTACAGACTTATCAATCACCCGTTTTTGTGAATTTTTATGGCTCGCAATGACCTGACCACTAGCATTTTCAATTCTACTAATAAAATGAGCTTCCGGCATTAAACCTTCATTTGCAAAGGCAGCATATGCTTGAGCCATTTGAAGAGGGTTGGTTTCAACACCGCTTCCCAAGGCGACACCAAGAACACGATCGACCTTTTCCATGTTGAGTCCGAATTTTTCGCCCGCCTCAAAAGCCTTATCAACGCCCAAATCATTAACAGTGGCAACAGCAGGCAGATTAAGCGATTCTGCCAAGGCTTGATACATAGGAACTTCTCGACTCGTTTTGATCCCTGCATAGTTATCAACCTTATAGCTGTCATACTGCATGGTATGGTTATCCAACTGCTTATTCAAAGCCCAGCCAGCTTCAACTGCCGGCGTATAAACAACTAAAGGCTTAATTGTAGAACCAGGGCTACGTTTTGATTGAGTTGCATAGTTGAAATTCCGGAATCCAGTTTTATCATTGCCAGCAACCTGACCGACAACTCCACGAACTCCACCTGTTTTCGGTTCGAGAGCTACACTTCCTGATTGAGCAAATGTTCCATCCTCTGCCCTAGGAAATAGAGCTGTATTTTCATAGACAACCTGCATATTTGCTTGGTAGTTTTGGTCCAGCTCTGTGTAAATGCGGTAGCCATTATTTACGATTTCTTCCTCTGTTAGATTATACTTGGAAACAGCTTCATTAACAACCGCATCAAAGTAAGAAGGATAGCGGTAATCTGAGATTTTTCCCTCATACTTATCGTGCAATTGCGAAGTCATATCAACTTCTGCTGCTTCGGTTTCTTGGTTTTTATCAATGTAACCCGCTGCAAGCATATTCTGCAAAACAGTATCGCGACGATTGGTAGAATCTTCTACAGAATTCAAAGGATTATACAGTTCCGGCCCCTTTAGCATTCCTGCCAGAGTCGCAGCTTGATCCAGACTCACTTCTGATGCAGAAACTCCAAAGTATTTCTTACTCGCATCTTCTACACCCCACACACCATTTCCAAAATAAGCGTTGTTAAGGTACATGGTTAGAATTTGATCCTTACTATATTTTTTTGTTAATTCTAAGGCAAGGAAAAATTCTTTCGCTTTTCTCTCAACAGTTTGATCCTGTGACAAATAAGCGTTTTTAGCTAGCTGTTGGGTAATAGTAGATCCACCACCTGAACGGCCAGCTGTTACAATAGCCAAGAAGAAACGACCATAGTTAATCCCGTCATTTTTATAGAAAGAACGGTCTTCTGTCGCAATAACGGCATTCTGCAAATTTTTACTGATATCAGTCAGTTCAACATAGGTTCCTTTTTGACCAGACAAGGCACCAGCCTCCTTTTCTTCACGGTCAAAAATAAGAGTTCGAGTTTTCAAGGCATTTTGCAAATCATTGACATTGGTTGACTTGGCTACAGCAAACAAATAGGTTCCAACTAGCAAGCCTGCACTCAAACCTAGTATAAGGACAATCTTTGTTAGATGATAGCGACGCCAGAATTTTCGAATTGGACCCACTTGGGCTAATTTTTTTCTATCACTGCGAGAACGACGCAAGCTAGTAGACCCAGAATCCTCTGATTCACTTGTTTCTTTTTTAAAAAGAGAAAGAAATTTCTCGAATAATTTATCTAATTTCATGCGTTTATTTTATCATCTTCATCATAGGAAGACAAGAATTTAGCTATTTCCTATCAAAATAGGGCTTTTTTTGTTACAATATCTGTATGCAATTCACATTTACATTACCAGACTCTCTACCTCAAATGACGGTAAAGCAATTACTTGAGGAACAACTCCTCATTCCTAGAAAAATCCGGCATTTTTTGAGAATCAAGAAACATATTTTAATTAATCAGCGAGAAGTTCGCTGGAACGAGATGGTAAATCCTGGAGATATTTGCCAGTTAACGTTTGACAAGGAAGATTATCCCGAAAAAGAAATCCCTTGGGGCAATCCTAACCTCGTTCAAGAGGTTTATCAAGATCAACACTTGATTATTGTCAACAAACCAGAGGGGATGAAAACGCATGGTAATCAGCCAAACGAAATCGCCCTTCTTAACCATGTCAGTGCCTATGTTGGCCAAACCTGCTATGTCGTTCATCGTCTGGACATGGAAACCAGTGGTTTGGTTCTCTTTGCCAAAAATCCTTTTATCCTGCCTATTCTCAATCGCTTACTGGAGAAAAAAGAGATTTCTAGGGAATATTGGGCACAGGTCGACGGACATATCAACAGCAAAGAACTTGTTTTCAAAGACAAAATTGGACGTGATCGCCATGATCGCAGAAAGCGAATAGTTGATACAAAAAATGGACAATATGCTGAAACGCATGTAAGCAGATTAAAGCAATTCCCAGACAAAACTTCCTTGGTTCGTTGCAAACTAAAGACAGGGCGAACCCATCAGATTCGTGTGCACCTTTCGCATCATAACTTCCCTATTTTAGGCGACCCTCTCTATAATAGTAAATCAAAAACAAGTCGGCTTATGCTCCACGCCTTTCGACTGTCCTTTACCCATCCGCTTACTCTAGAGAAATTAAGCTTCACTACCCTATCAGATACTTTTGAAAAAGAGTTAAAAAAGAATGGATGATAGCGTCATCCATTTTTAAATATTTAAAAAGCAAGACCAGAGGTCTTGCTTTTTATCGACTCAAGAATTATTTAGCGATTTTTGCGAAGTATTCAAGAGTACGAACAAGTTGTGCAGTGTATGACATTTCGTTGTCGTACCATGATACAACTTTAACCAATTGTTTACCGTCAACATCAAGAACTTTAGTTTGAGTTGCGTCAAACAATGAACCGTAAGACATACCTAGGATATCTGAAGATACGATTGGATCTTCAGTGTATCCGTATGATTCGTTTGAAGCTGCTTTCATAGCTGCGTTCACTTCGTCAACAGTAACGTTCTTTTCAAGAACTGCTACCAACTCAGTTACAGAACCTGCTGGAACAGGAACACGTTGAGCAGCTCCGTCCAATTTACCGTTCAATTCTGGGATTACAAGACCGATAGCTTTTGCAGCACCAGTTGAGTTAGGAACGATGTTTACAGCACCAGCGCGAGCACGGCGAAGGTCACCACCACGGTGTGGTCCGTCAAGGATCATTTGGTCACCAGTGTAAGCGTGGATAGTAGTCATCAATCCTTCAACAACACCAAAGTTGTCTTGAAGAGCTTTAGCCATTGGAGCCAAGCAGTTTGTAGTACATGAAGCACCTGAGATAACTGTTTCAGTACCGTCAAGAACGTCGTGGTTAGTGTTGAATACGACTGTTTTAACATCTGATCCACCAGGAGCAGTGATAACAACTTTTTTAGCTCCACCAGCGTGCAAGTGTTTTTCAGCAGCTGCTTTCTTAGCAAAGAAACCAGTAGCTTCAAGAACGATTTCTACACCGTCGTTAGCCCAGTCGATTTGTTCTGGATCACGTTCAGCAGAAACTTTGATGAATTTACCGTTAACTTCAAATCCACCTTCTTTAACTTCAACAGTACCGTCGAAACGACCTTGAGTTGTGTCGTATTTCAACAAGTGTGCAAGCATAACTGGATCTGTAAGGTCGTTGATGCGTGTAACTTCAACACCTTCTACGTTTTGGATACGACGGAAAGCAAGACGACCGATACGTCCGAAACCGTTAATACCAACTTTAACTACCATTAGTGATTTCCTCCTTATGAAAATCATGAAATTTTTATTGTGAAAAGAGTAACTTGAATCACTACAAATCACCTTTCAACAAACCTATTATATAACTATTTAAGTTTAATTGCAAGTACGGGCATTGTTTTTCTATGTTAGTTTCTTTTTTAAACTGTAAATCAAGGAATCCCTTACTATTCATATCGTAGCGATTCTACAGGATCCATTTTACTAATTTTACGTGCTGGGAAGTAGGCTGAGACATAACCAAGTAATAGAGCGAAAGCTAGAGTTCCTAAAACAGATAACAAATTTAATTCAAAAACCTTAGTGATGGATGGATAAAAGTGATTTACAACCGCATTCGCCAAACTTCCCACCCCTTGTGCAACCAAAAAGGCCAGTAACAAGGCGATGCCTACAATCCAGATAGCCTCGTAAATAAAAATCCCTTTGACATCATGATTTTGATAACCAACTGCCTTCATGACACCTATTTCCTTAGAACGTTGCATGATATTGATGTAAATAATGATACCAATCATGACCGCTGCTACCACAATAGCTTGTGATGAAAGCACAATCAACAATCCCTGAATGACACGAATAAAGGTAATCACAATATCAAGAACCTTCTGTTGAGAAAGAACGGTATACTTCTTATTTTTCTGTAATTCTTCTGTTACCGTTTTTGTCTGTGATGGATCTTTGAGTTCCAAGATAAAATAAGATACAGCTTTTGTAAATCCAGCCTCTTTCAAAATCGTTTCCATTTGATGAGACGGCATGAAACTGTTGCTGTCCTCCATGTCATCTTCATCATTGATCACACGCACAATCTTCGTTTGAAATTGAGCAGTCTTGCTAGCCTCGGCAGCATTTTCTACAATGCTGGCTGAGACTGATTTGCCAATAACATCACTAGCTGTCAGATTGTTTCCTGTCTGTTCATTCCAATTTTTAAGTAAACTGATTGGAATTGTCAAACCCTGTTCATTTGCATCCGTATAGAGGGATCCAGCTACCACTTTGTCCTTTTCATTACTACTAACAGAAATACTTGTATCCTCATAGAGACTCACTACTTGAGCATAAGAAGGCATCGTTTGACTCAGATCCATTTCTTGCCCATCTATAGTCATATTTGACATGGTCATCCCAAAAGGACTCTCCAAATATTTAATAGCTTCTTTCCCAACTGTATCCGTGATATAGTTCTTATCGTCTTGGTTCAAAAAGCCTCGTCCAACATTTTTTGTGTTTAAAGCAATCTGAACTTGAGAAGGAATTTGACCTCCATTCGTATTTTCATCAATCATCGAAATCAAAGCATTTCCCAAGCCAAAAGAAATTAAGACTCCTACAAAACCGATTGAGGTTGCTAGCGCAATCAATAGGTTACGCCATTTTCTTTCCATAAAGTTATTTAAAGAAAGTTTGAATTTATTTTTCAATGATAATCCTTTATTTTTTGACTTCTTCAACGACTTCACCATCCTTCATTTTGATAATCACGTCTGCATATTCCGCAACCTCTGGATTATGGGTTACGATCAATACTGTTTTCCCTGTTTGGGCTAAATTTTTAAATACTTCCAATACCATTTCTTGGGATTGAGAATCCAGCGAACCCGTTGGCTCATCTGCTACAATCATATCTGGCTGATTTACCAGTGCACGCGCGATTGCTACACGTTGCTTTTGCCCACCAGAAAGCTGTTTAACATTTTTAGCAATAAAAGGCTCCATGCCCAAGTTACTTAATTGCTCCTTTGCAATCATTGTCATCTCCCTGTCAGATAAATCTTTGACATAGAGAGGTAGCTTGACATTGTCCAAGACAGATTGATGAGGAATGAGGTTGAAGTTTTGAAACACAAATCCAATCTTGTTTTTACGAAATTGAGTTAGTTCAATCTCTGATAAGTCACGGAGAGATTCCCCTTTAAATTCTAAAACTCCTTCATATTGTCTATCTAGACCACTGATGATGTTTAGCAAGCTAGTTTTGCCACAGCCTGACGGCCCGTAAATCGCTGTAATTTTACCTCTTGCGATTTGCAGGTTTATATTCTTTAAAGCCTGTTCTTGATGTTTACCGTCCAAAGTGTAAAACTTTGAAATATTTTTAATGGATAAAATGGACATTCTTTCCCCCTTGTTTAAAACTGTTATCGTCATACACCATACTGATAGAAAATCCTTCAAGCTACATCAGCACTGATTTCCCCTATGGGCCTACTACTTAGAGTTTTCTCTCTATTGCCTAGTTTGCTTCTGGATGTATATCAAGTAAAATTCATTGTAACAAAAAAGCGGCATTCCCTCAATGACAGAAATGTCACTCCTATAAACTCTTTAACGATATCTTTCTAGATCCTCGGCCCATTCATTATCTAAACTAACGAGTAACTTCCCATTGCCAAACATCCTTGCCATCATTTTTGCTTCTTCATACTTTTGTTTGGCTGTATCATAATCCATCTGAATATAATATTTCCACTCCACCATCAAGACAATCGGTTGTTTTTGAAAATCTCGTGTTTTTTGCCCTATTTTATTTAAGGTCTCGACTGCCCTCTTAAAATAATGAAGCAACCCCATAACCTCTATACAAGTTAAAGAAGCTAACAAGGAGTCTCTAAGTAAGTCCAAACAATCGAACTCTATCTTATCAACCTGAGAACTTAATTTGTCATGAAAATAAAGAATAGTTTCATGCTCAGACTTTTTTATCTCACCCTCGTTTAAACCATCCATTAACTGACAAAGAAAATACAGTCTCAATTTCAACAATTCCTCAGCCTTATATACATCTCTGGATAGTAAGTCTTGAAGACTGTCCTCAATCACACCACTTCCGTATAAAGAATTACTAGTCGCTCTCACTGCATCTATTGCCTGAAGGCAGTCCACTATCATCTTCTCATCACGGGGCAGGTCATCATAAAAACACTCGAAAATCTCATCAAAATATTCTTCCTTTTGTTCTTGCAACTCCTTGTCTCCATAGTCAGGGTGATGTAAAAGAAAGTACTTTAATTCTTGGTAGCGTTTAGGCAGTTCCTTATAATCTGGCATCAAGACGTAGGATGGAATTTCTAATCTATCTGCAATATATTCTAGTGTTTTTATAGTCGGTCGAAATTCTCCTTTTTCGATTCTCACCAACTGACGCACTGATAATTCAGACTCATCCCCACAAAAAACTGGACGACTAAGTCCTTTCTCCTCTCTTAAAAGTCGCACTTTATCCCCTAACTCATTTATCTTGTTCATTTGCCCCTCGCATGATTATAAAAGATTTGATTTTCAAATAAATATATGCGATGATTATACCATTTTTCAAATAGAATTACAAAAAAAGAGACAGGGATTCCCTGCCTCTAGGCTGATAAACAATTATTTACGGCGTCCTGGTCTTTCTTTGTAGCCATAGTAAGAATCTTCGATGATTTCTTGCATATGGTCAACCATTGGAAGGCGTGGGTTAGCTGGTGAACATTGGTCTTCGTAAGCAAGGAAGGCTAATTCACGTGAATGTTCTTTCCATTCTTTTTCGTCGATACCTTGTGCTTTGAAGTTCATTTGGATACCTACGCGCTCACCAAGTTCGTAGACAGCTTTTGCGTAAGACTCCACACCTTCTTCTGGAGTAGAAGCTGGAAGTCCAAGCATGCGTGCGATATCTTGGTATTTTTCATCTGCACGGTAGTAGTTGTACTTAGGCCATGTTGCTGTCTTAGCTGGACGTGTACCGTTGTAGCGGATGACGTATGGAAGCAAGATAGCATTTGTACGACCGTGGATTGTGTGGAATTGGGCACCAATCTTATGTGCCATTGAGTGAGAAATACCTAGGAAGGCATTGGCAAAGGCCATACCAGCGATTGTTGAAGCGTTATGCATTTTCTCACGTGAGTGGAAGTCTGCATTCTTAACTGAGCTTTCAAGATTTTCGAATACAAGTTTGATTGCTTGAAGTGCAAGTCCATCAGTATAGTCGCTAGCCATTTGTGATACGTAAGCTTCAGTCGCGTGGGTCAATACGTCCATACCAGTATCAGCAGCTACAAATCCAGGAACTGTCAATACCAAAGCAGGGTCTACGATTGCCACAGTTGGTGTCAATGAGTAGTCAGCGATTGGATATTTACGGTTGTTTGCTTTATCAGAGATAACAGCAAATGGTGTTACTTCAGATCCTGTACCAGATGTAGTTGGGATAGCGATGAATTTAGTCTTCTTACCAAGCAATGGGAACTTGAAGGCGCGTTTACGGATATCCATGAATTTTTGTACAAGGTCACGGAAGTCCACTTCTGGTTGCTCGTAGAAGAGCCACATTACTTTAGCAGCATCCATTGGTGAACCACCACCGAGAGCGATGATTGTATCTGGTTTGAAGGCACGCATGATTTCAGTACCACGTTCAACTGTAGTGATATCTGGATCTGGTTCTACATCAGCAAAGATTTGGTAAACAACCTTATTGCGACGAAGGTCAAGTTGTTCGATGATACGATCAAGGAAACCAAGCTCTACCATGGCATGGTCAGTAACGATCATGACACGTTCAACGTCACGACATTTTTGAAGGTATTGAATTGAATCACGTTCAAAGTATGTTTTTGAAGGAAGTTTCATCCATTGCATGTTATTTCTCCGTCTTCCGACTTTTTTGATATTCAAGAGGTTAATGGCACTAACGTTATCCCCAACTGAGTTACGTCCGTAAGAACCACATCCGAGTGTCAATGATGGCAAGAAGGCATTGTAAACGTCCCCGATACCACCGAAAGTAGAAGGTGAGTTACAGATAACACGAATAGCTTTAACAGCTTTACCAAATTCTTTAGTCAATTCTTCATCAGCTGTGTGGATAGCTGCTGAGTGGCCAAGACCGTTAAATTCAACCATTTGACGAGCCTTAGTAATACCATCTTCACGGCTTTCAGATTTCAAAACTGCGATAACTGGTGATAATTTTTCACGAGTCAATGGCTCATTTTCGCCAACTTCTTTACATTCTGCAGCAAGAATGTTTGTTCCTTCTGGAACTGTAAATCCTGCTTGTTCTGCAATCCAGGTTGCTGGTTTACCAACGATGTCAGCGTTCAATTTTGCACCAGCACAGTTTTTGCTATTTGCTTTCACGCCGAAGCAGAATTCTTCAAGAAGTGCTTTTTCTTTTTTGTTTACAAAGTAAGTGTGATATGATTTGAACTCTGCTACAAATTCATCATAAATTTCTTTATCAATGATAACCGCTTGTTCAGATGCACAGACCATACCATTATCAAATGATTTAGACATAACGATATCGTGTGCTGCTTGACGGATGTTTGCTGATTTTTCAACATAAGCTGGAACGTTTCCGGCACCTACCCCAAGAGCTGGTTTACCACATGAGTATGCAGCTTTAACCATGGCATTACCACCTGTTGCAAGGATTGTTGCAACACCTTCGTGGTTCATAAGGGCACTTGTTGCTTCCATAGATGGTTCAGTGATCCACTGTACGCAGTTTTCAGGAGCTCCAGCTGCGATAGCTGCATCGCGAACGATACGAGCTGCATGAGCAGATGATTCTTGTGCTGATGGATGGAAAGCAAAGACGATTGGGTTACGTGTCTTCAATGAAATCAATGATTTGAAGATTGCTGTTGATGTTGGGTTTGTTGTTGGAGTGATACCACAGACAACACCAACTGGTTCTGCGATAAGAGTCAAACCTGTTACATCGTCTTCTTCGATAACGCCAACTGTCTTAGTGTGACGCATGTTGTTTACTACGTGTTCACAAGCAAACAAGTTCTTAGTTGCTTTATCTTCAAATACACCACGTCCTGTTTCTTCATAGGCATGTATAGCCAATTCTCCGTGGGCATCCAAAGCTGCCACTGACGCTTTAGCTACGATATAGTCAACCTGTTCTTGGTCGAGTTTACGCATTTCCTCAAGGGCAACTAGAGCTTTTTGCACCAATCCATCAACATGCTTCTCAGCAGCGAGTTTCTTTTCCTCTGGTGTCACAGTTTTTTTATCAGCCATATTTTCCTCCATAGCTTTCAAGGATCGATATCCTTTGTTAATTTTTTCACAAGTTTATTATAACGCATTATTTCAACTTTGTAAACAGTTTCATAAACATTTCACAAAGAATTTTTTATTGTTTGTGAATTTTTTCTCATTTTCTTTACTTATCAAGTTTTTTCTTTAGAGTTTGTGAAATGAATTTCAAATATTTTTTTATTTCACAAGCTTGATTGGAAGAGGAACTTGGAAAGAGATAGATTTTCTAGTAAGCGCTTACTTTTAGATGATAACAATACCTCCTTTGATAAGGAGGCTTTATTTTTGTTGAAAAACGCCTTGTTTAAAAGTCCCTTCATAAACAACTTCTTGTTCTGTTGTTAGTTTTCCTTTTCCTTCAGCCTGACCATTTACAAAATCGCCTTCGTAGGTCCAGCCTTCTTTAGATTGAAAGGTACCTTTTCCGTTGAAGGCTCCATTGTTGAAACCACCTGTATATTGGTCCCCATTTTGGAAGGTAATGGTTCCTTGGCCATTCATTTTACCACGTACAAGACTGCCGTCGTAAACAATCGTTCCATTATCAAGCTTTAGAACGCCTTTTCCGGGAATATTTAGAAAAAAGACGAGTACGGCACAAAAAACAATGGTAACTACTGCCAAAAGCTCTAAACGTGGACGAGTCAGATAGACACGATACTTTTCGTAAAAATTCTTAAGATTTTCCATCTTCACTCTCCTTCTCTAAACGTTCTAACCATGCTTGACACCCCTCTTGAACACGCTGATAGGTTTCCTCAAAATCTCCTGTATACCAAGGATCTGGAACACTTTCAGATGCAAATGAGTAAATCTTATCTTGACAGTCTACTGGACACATCTGACGTAGGTCAGAAACATTTGAAGCGTCCATTCCGATAATATAATCAAAGGCTTCAAAATCTTCCTTACTAATCTGAAGCGATGTCTTGCCTTTATCATAAGGAATCTCATACTGTTGAAAAATCCCTTGAGTTCCCTTATGAATCGGATTGCCATGTTCCCAAGAAGAAGTCGCTCGACTTTGGATTTCATAATTATCTGTCATTGATTTCATAACAAACTCAGCCATAGGACTACGGCAAATATTCCCCAGACAGACAAAGACTAGTTTTTTCATCCCATTTCCTTTCTTTTATAGAAAAACGGGAGTTAGTAATCCCGTCTTATTTTTCAATTGCGCCTTCTAGTGAAGCTGTTTCTTTCAGCGGTAATACGGTCTTGATAGCAGCTAGTTCAAAAGTCAAGTAAACTCCATCTACATCAAGAACAATCGTTCTCTTCTCCGTATCTACTTCATCGACTGTTCCGTAAAGTCCACCGATTGTAATCACTTCATAGCCTTTTTGTAGTTTATTTAAGCTTTCCATACGTTTTTGTGCTTGTTTCTTTTGAGAGCGTTGCATAAAAAACATCAAGGCAAACATCGCTACAAGCATAATTAAAAATGTATAATTTGGATTCATTTTCTTCTCCTTTGTCTTTTACATAGGACTACTATATCAAATTTCAGCTACTTTTACAAGATTGTACCTTGCTTTTCTAGTAAGAAAAACCAGAGCTTGCGCTCTGATTCTTAGGGTTATTTCAAATTTTGAACGACTTTTACAAGATTTTCAACAGTAAAGCCATATTCTGCCAATACTTTTGGTGCTGGAGCAGAGGCTCCGAAGGTATCAATACCTAGAACGGCACCATCTAGTCCAACATATTTGTACCAGTTTTGAGTTGCACCCATTTCGACTGCGACACGACGACGAACTGCATTTGGAAGAATTTCTTCCTTGTATGCTGCATGTTGTTTATCAAAGACATCTGTAGATGGCATGCTGACTACGCGGACTTTTGCACCTTGACTAGCCAATTCTTTAGCAGCTGAGACAGCAAGATTAACCTCTGAACCTGTCGCAATCAAGATGGTATCAAAGTCTGATGCATTTTCATAGACAACATAGGCACCTTTTGCAACCTTGTCGAAGTCTGTTCCTTCTTCAACAGTCAAGTTTTGACGTGTCAATACAAGGGCAGTTGGTGTTTTTTCGCTTGTCACTGCAAGGTACCAAGCTGCTTGCGTTTCACGCGCATCTGCTGGACGGAAAACATTCAGATTTGGCATGGCACGAAGACCTGCTAAATGCTCAACTGGTTCGTGAGTCGGACCGTCTTCCCCAACCGCAATAGAATCGTGGGTAAAGACATAAGTCACAGGAAGTCCTTGTAAGGCTGACAAGCGAACAGCTGCCTTCACATAGTCAGAGAAGACGAAGAAAGTTCCACCGTATACACGAAGTCCACCGTGAAGGGCCATCCCGTTCAAGATAGTTCCCATGGCAAATTCACGAACACCAAACTGAATGTTACGGTTCAAGCGATTGGTATCATCTTGAAGTCCATCAGTCTTGATATAAGTCATGTTTGAGTGAGCTAGGTCAGCTGATCCACCTAAGAAGGTTGGTAACTTAGCTGCCACAACGTTCAAAGCATCCTGACTCGAGTTACGAGTTGCTTGAGAGAAGCCATTTTCTAAGGCTGGGAAGTCTGCTGGAGTCACTTCAACTGGATCGCGCCCTTCGATAATTGCTTCCAATTCTGCAGCCAATTCTGGATGCGCTTCTTTGTAATCTGCGACTAGTTTTGCCCATGCTTCATAAGCTGATGCACCACGGTCTGCAACATGTTCTTTGAAATCAGCATATACTTGTTCTGGGATTTCAAATGGTTCGTAGTCCCAACCAAGGGCTTGACGAGTTGCTGCAGTTTCATCTGCTCCAAGAGGAGCACCGTGTACGGCATTAGTTCCTTGTTTGTTTGGAGAACCGTATCCAATAACAGTCTTCACTTCAATCAAAGATGGTTTGCCTGAAGCTTTAGCTGTTTCGATAGCTGCATGGATTGCTTCCAAGTCTGTTCCATCTTCAACCAAGGCAGTATGCCAACCGTAGGCATTGTAACGGTCACGAACACTTTCTGTAAAGGAATCTTTTGTCTCACCATCCAAGTTGATGTCATTTGAATCATAAAGAACAACCAACTTGTCTAGTTTTTGCAAACCTGCGTATGAAGCTGCCTCGCTTGAGACACCTTCCATCAAGTCTCCATCTCCACAGATAACGTAAGTATAGTGGTCAAAGATATTGTAGCCTTCACGGTTATACTTAGCTGCCAAGAAACGTTCTGCCTGGGCAAAACCAGTGGCAGTTGAAATACCTTGCCCTAGAGGACCTGTTGTAGCATCAATCCCTGCTGTATGACCAAATTCTGGGTGACCTGGTGTTTTTGAACCCCACTGACGGAAGCTCTTAATCTCATCCATGCTGACATCTTCAAAACCAGAAAGGTGAAGAAGGGCATAAAGAAGCATTGAACCATGACCTGCTGAAAGAATAAAGCGGTCGCGGTTGATCCAGTTTGGTTTAGCTGGATTGATACGAAGTTGTTTTGTAAAGAGGCTGTAAGCCATCGGAGCCGCTCCCATAACCACACCTGGGTGACCTGAGTTGGCTTTATTAATGGCGTCAATACCTAGGAAACGAATTGCATTAACAGATAGATTTGACATAGAATTTCCTTTCTATTTGAGGTGATTATTGTATCACACATTCTATTTTACTATTATATGAAAATTATCCGTATCATGCAACATACGGATAACCTCCAAAGAATATTTTTATATTATAGCAAAGCTTTAAATTGAATGTTAGAGTCTTGTTCAAAACAATCATCAAAACCACGTGGATGATGGTATTCTACTAAGTGTTGATCTTGAGGATAAGTGTACTTACCGCCGACTTCCCAGATAAATGGATGGAAATCGTATTGCAAGCGATCTTTTCTCATTTTCCAAAGTTCTAGAATCTCATTAGTGGAAGCCATGAAGTTAGACCAGATATCATAGTGAACTGGGATAATGACTTTGGTACGCAGATTTTCTGCCATACGAAGAAGGTCGATAGATGTCATTTTATCTTGGATACCTACCGGATTTTCACCATAGTTATTCAAAGCAACATCAATTTTAAAGTCTTTACCATGTTTTGCAAAATAGTTTGAGAAGTGAGAATCTGCACCATGATAGATGGTTCCACCTGGTGTTTCAAAGATATAGTTAACAGCCTTTTGAGCCATTTCTTCATCTGTAACAGTTAAGCCAGCAAGTTCACCGCCTGTCTCATCAGCACCGTTCACTGGGAGAGTTACCAAACAAGTACGGTCAAATGATTCTACTGCATGAATCTTCATATCTTTTAATTCGATAGTGTCACCTGGTTTAACAACGATGATACGTTCTTTTGGAACACCCCATCCTTCCCAGATTCGTCCACAGTGGTAAGGACCGATAAACTTAACATGCTCTAACTTCGGATTGTTGAGAATTGCTGCAGCTGTGTATGGGTCGATATGATCACTATGGAAGTGTGAAACTAAGTAATAATCTAGTTCGTTGATAGCAAATGGATCGATAACCATTGGCTGAACACGCAAGTTTGGTTGCAACTTACGAACACCTGCCATATTTGCCATTTGGTGCCCACGAACCATATCTTTCACTTTTTTGGTTGATTTTCCACGGTTTGACCAAAGGTCCATGACAACGTTAGCACCACCTGGTGTCTTAATCCAAGTACCACAGTTGCCTAGCCACCACATGGCAAAATTGCCTTCAGGTACGACTTCTTCTTCGATTTCTTCGTTCAACCATGTTCCCCACTCTGGGAAAGTAGCTAAAATCCATGACTCTCTTGTAATTTCTTTGACATTTGGCATATGTTGCCTCCTTTGGATATAATTGTTATCTTTGAGATTAGTATACCACCCTTCAAAACACTAAAAAAGACCAAGAAAAACACAGGTTTGTGTTCATCATTGGACTGTCCTTCAAATATCTTCCAAAAAAGCTTGAACTACTATTTCTTGATTTATAAGTGTTTGAACCTCTTCTTGGAACTTACTAGCCAACTTGCTGTCTACAATATAAGACGAAATAAGACTAGAAAGATTTTCACTGAAACTTTTGCTCTCATTACGAAATATATTGTGTTTAAGATAGTCTAGCATTTTCAAAATATCTTCTGCTTCAAGGATAGGATTAACCCTTAAAATCGGAAATCTGCTATCCAAATCATCATTAGTAGTAATCACTACATCAACTTGTGCAATATCTTCCACACTCTTAAATTGTTCTGTTGTAAATACAGTGCCAATTTGCTCATTTGGAAAATAAAGTTTGCATTGTTTCAGCAAAAGTCTCGAAACCGCAACACCTTCATCACAAACGAGATAAACTTTTTTCATATTTTTTTGAGACGATGGTGTATACTTTAAAAATCCTCCAATATGAATCGTCAAATAGGCAATATCATCGTCTGTTAGCCGAATAAACCATGCTCCTTCTAAAATTTCCGCAGATTTTCTAGTGACTAAAAATAATTCTCCATACTTGGATCGAATTTGTTTTGTTAGAGGATTTTTAGAAAAAATACCGTACGTCTTTCTAAATAACAAGGCTTTACAGTGGATCATCAAATTTCGTAACAAATCATCCTTGTTCTCAATCTCCATTCGGATTTGTGATTCAAAATACCAGATAAATTCTTCTAAAGCAAGTTTTAATTGCCGAAAATCATCACTTTCTGCATGAATATCCAAATCTTTACGATAGGAGAGGAGAAGAACAGCTACAAGAGAAACTTCAAGTTCTGACAAAGAAATTTCAAACTTTTGAAACAACCGCTCTCCTAATTTCTTAGACACCTGATACTCTATTCTTTTTCTTATCAAAGAAAATTCTTTCTCTATATCCTGATGTCTTTCTTGATACTGTTCAACATTATGACAGCTTAACAGCAAATAAGGTAGAACCTGCAACATAAAAGTTACTTCATGATGGTTTATTTTCTTCCCTAAATCTTGTTCAACTAAAGGAACCTGTTCCTTAAAAAATTGGTTCATTTCAACAGAAAGCAAACACTCACCATCTAACCTCTCTTTCATCTTATCTTCTAAAATAGATACAAAAGTGGCATTTTCTTCCATAAAAATATGATATAGAAGCGATTGAAGATACTGAATTTTATTAAGGGGGTGGGCATGAAGATGGTATCCCTGTGACTTGCTCACTTGCAAGGTCACCTGATATTGTTCCAAAGTTAGTTGATAACGAATACTATTCAAATCATTGAGAACAGTATTCCTAGACACCTCTGTTAACTCCATCAATTTTTCAATCGTAATACGTTCTTTAGAAATACCTATCCATAGTAACATTATCATCATACGTTCATGCGCACTCATGATATAATCGTACGAATCTACTTCCGATAATAGTTCACAACAAGCATCTCTCTGCTCTTCCGTTAAGTGAATACCAATTCGTGGAATACTAATGATATGAAGCGCCTCGTCACCCAAAGCAGCATTGATTTTGTCAATGTGATAATAAATTTTCCTTCTTGACTCTTTCAAATCTTTTGAAATCGCCATAATCGTTTTGGACGTTTCTTGATCCATCAAATATTGAAGTAAATCACAACTTGCCTTATCCAGTACCATATTTCATACTCCTCTATCAATCAACTGCCTTGAAAACAACTTTATAATAGTATCACATTCACTAACGCATTTCAATTATCAACAGTAGTCTCTTAATAACGAATACTTACAATTACAAAAGCGAGGCTTGGATCGAAAGGTCCTAGCCTCTTTTCAATTCAATTTCTTATTTCTTTTGACCGTAATAAGCATTTGGTCCATGCTTACGTTGGTAGTGTTTTTCTAGAATGTACTGAGGAGCAGGTTCAACTCTTGGATTGATTTGTTCTGTAAAGCGATTCATCTTTGATACTTCCTCTAGTACGACAGAGTGATAAACAGCATTCTCTGGATTTTTTCCCCAGGTGAATGGACCGTGATTGCGTACAACAATACCTGGTACTTCAACAGGATTGAGACCACGACGCTCAAATTCTTCTACGATAACCAAGCCAGTATCTTTTTCATAGGCTACTTCTACTTCATCTTTGGTCAAACTACGAGCGCAAGGGATTGAACCGTAGAAATAATCTGCATGGGTTGTTCCATAGAAAGGAATATCACGTCCAGCCTGTGCCCAACCAACTGCTTCTGTCGAATGGGTGTGTACCACACTAGCAATCTCTTGCCATGCCTTATATAACTGCACATGAGTTGGGAGGTCAGAAGATGGTCTTAAATCTCCTTCTAGAACTTGGCCATCCAAGTCCGTCACCACCATGTTTTCAGGTGTCAATTCGTCATAATCTACGCCTGATGGTTTAATAACAATGACACCTAGTTCGCGATTGACTTCCGATACATTTCCCCAGGTAAATTTAACAAGTCCATGTTTTGGTAATGATTGATTGGCATTACAGACTCGTTTACGCATATCGTTTATTACTTGATTCATCTTACATCAAACCTGCTTTCTTAATTAGTGGATAGAGAAAAGCTTGCGCCTCTTGAATGGCTGCGCGTGTTTCTTCTACAGTTTCACAATTTTCAGACCACATTTCGATTAGGAAAGGTCCATTATAATTGGTTTGTTTTAAAATATCGAAAGCTTCTTCCCATTTGACACAACCTTGCCCAAAAGGTACATCTCGGAACTGCCCCTTTGAACTTTCTGTCACTGCATAAGTATCCTTGAGATGGAGAGCTGTGATAGCATGGTGACCTAGATAGAACTCACTATAGACATCATTATGCCATGCAGACACATTCCCAATATCTGGATATACAAAAAGGTAGGGAGAGTCAACATCCTTTTCTACAGCCAAGTATTTTTCGATACTATTGATAAAAGGATCATCCATAATTTCAATAGCAAGTACCACCTGAGCCTCTTCAGCCCAGTCACAAGCTTTTCTCAAATTTTTGATAAAACGTTGGCGTGTCTGGGGTGACTTTTCCTCATAATAAACGTCGTAACCAGCTAATTGAATAGTACGAACTCCCAAGTCTTGGGCTAATTCAATACATTTTTTCATGAGTTCTAGAGATTTTTCCTCTAGAACTGGATCATTTGATCCCAATGGGTAGCGACGATGGCCTGAAAAACAGATAGAAGGAATACGAACACCAGTTTTATAGATTGCTTTGACAACTTCCAAACGCTCGTCCTTGCTCCAGTCCAGTCTTGCTAAACGCTCGTCACGTTCATCAATAGACATCTCGACAAAATCAAAGCCTAACTCCTTGGCAAAATTTAAACGTTCTAGCCAAGTAAAGTGTGTCGGGGTTGCCTTTTCATAAATTCCAATTGGACGTGCCATGGTTTACCCCCAAATTCGTCTGATTTCATCCTTGAAGGCACGCGCTGCTCCTGCTGGATCTGCAGCCTCTGTAATTCCGCGACCTGCGATAAAGGTAAAGACATCAACGCCTTCAAATAGTTTGAGAGTATCTACATCTAGACCACCTGTTACAGACACACGGAAGCCCATGTCGATAAGTTTTTTAACCTTATTAAGGTCTTTTTCACCCCAAGTCTCACCAGCAAGAAGTGCATCACGAGATTGGTGATAAATAGCTTGTGAGATACCAGCATCTAGCCAAAGCTGAGCTTGTTCAAAAGTCCAATCGCCATAAAGTTCAATCTGGATTTCGCCTCGGTCTCCACGTTCAGCCATGATAGCCTTTAGAGCCGCTTCCATAGTAGGGATAGTTGCACAACAGATACAAGTCATCCAATCGGCACCACGAACGGCATTATTTTTGGCAACTGTTCCACCAGCATCGGCACATTTTGTGTCTGCCACAATAATCTTATCTGGAAAAAGGCTTCGCAAGACTTCAACCAGTTCACTTCCAACTTGTAATAAGCAAACAGTTCCAGCTTCGATAATATCTACTTCCTGACCAACAGAAACAGCTGCTTTAATCGCTCCTTGCAAGTCTGAATGATCTAATGCAACTTGTAAATTAGGTATTCTTTTTGTCATCTCTTTATTCCTCTTTCTAACTTTCCAAATCCAATCCCTCGAGATAAGGGCTATCCTTAGATTCTTCAATCATCGTCAAGACATCTTCCTTAGTCTGGCAAACCTGTAAACGTGCGATAGAATCTTCTAATTCAAACAAGGCAATAATCTGTGGAATGGCTACACTTGTGTGAATTTTTGAGCTTGTTGCTGCTAGTGCCAACAAAACTGAAACTTCTTTCCCATCTGAAAATACAACAGGATTTTGTAAGGTGATCAATGAAAAGGCATCTCTTTGCACTCCAGCTTCAGGTCTAGCATGGGGCATAGCCATACCTGGCATTAAGATATAGTATGGGCCATACTCTTCAGTCGATTCAATGATAGCATCGTAATACTCTGGCAAAATTGCTCCACTTTCAATCAAGGGATCTACTGCTACCTTGACTGCTTCTTTCCAGTCTTTAGCTTCTAAACCTAGTCGGATCGAGTCATTGTCAATTAAAGCTTGTTTTAAATTCATATCTGCCTCCTTTATTTAAAGAGGGAGAAGGACAGAAACGATGACTCTCAGTTTCTATCCAGCCCCCTCCAACCTTTTACTGTAGTGCTTGACTGAGTTTTTCAGTGATTTCTTTATCATCCATCAAGTTGTCAAGCCCAATTAACTTCCCATTAGTTCGCCCTTCCAATTCTTGGATCAAATGAAGAGAAGCGATTACGATGTCATATCCTGCTGCTAAACCTTTAGCTTCACCGACACTGCATGAATTGACTGTAAAATCTGTTTGATTAAGCTTACGGAGAGCATTTTCAACCTTCATCTTGATAACCATTGATGAACCCATTCCATTTCCGCACGCTGCTAATACTTTAACCATTTTATTTCTCCTTTTCTAGATACTAAGCTTCTTCTTGAACTGCACCGTTGTAATATTTCTCTTTATCTTTTGCTTTGGCAAATTGAAGTTGAGGAATAACAAGCAAGAAGAGACACACAAGTAGATAACCAACAATACCAAGGTATTTGAAGATATATCCAAATCCAAGCCATGGGAATTCAAAGTCGATATTTCCATGGTAACCACCATAAGATGCTAAATCAAGAAGAGCTACACAGAGAGCTCCTAAAGCAACTTGGAGAACACCTGAGATGAAGGATAGGATAACAGCCGCTTTCCATCCACCGCGTTTATCAGCGTAGACCGCAATGGCTGCATTGTCAAAGAACACTGGTACAAATCCTGTAATAATAAGAATCGGATTTTTAAAGACGATGAGCAAGACAATTGTGATCAATTGACCAATCAAACCAAAGGCAAATCCTGACAAGACAGCGTTTGGAGAACCAAATCCATAAGAAGCTGCAACGTCAACCGCTGGGAATGAGCCTGGCAACAATTTGTTTGAAATACCTTGGAAGGCGTTTGTCAACTCAGATACGAACATGCGGACACCTTGCATCAAAACGAACAAGTAAACTGAGAAGGTAAAGGCTGTTTGAATAATGTACATAAAGAAATCTTGTTTAGCAGGATTGAATAGAGTTCCTGAAGTGATGACTTCTTTATTAGACATAATGTCTGGACCCAAGATTAAAAGAATGGCTCCGAAGAATACGAGCATCAAGGTAGCAGATGCAACAACTGTATCGTGGAAGATTGAGAGGAACTTAGGTAATTTAAGATTGTCTAAACTTTCTTCTTTCTTACCAAAGCGTCCTGCTACTTTATCTACAAACCAGATTGCAAATTGCTGTTGGTGACCAATCGCAAATCCGCCACCACCAGTCAAGCGTTGAGTTGCCTCAACAGTCATATTTGAACTAACTGCCCAGTAAAGTCCACAGATGATACCAATCGCTGCTGTACCGTAAGCATTGCGCAATTGTGGTACTAAGAATAGAACCATAAGAGATACTGTTGCAGCTTGTTGTACCATGATGTGACCAGTAATAAAGAGGGTTCTTACCTTCGTGATCTTGCGAAGAGCTACGAGCAAGATATTTATTCCGAAACCAATCAATAGAGCTGTAGTTGCAGTTCCAACAAAATCTGGAAACTCTGCTGCAATTTTGTTGTTTGCTGCAGCAAGTCCAAAGTAAGGGTCGATAACCGCTGCACCAATTTGGAATTTGTAGTTAAGGGCTGCTAAGATCGGACGGAAGGTTGTAACCAAACCACCTGCACCCACATTGAGCAACATATACCCTACTGTTGCTTTAACAAACCCTGAGAAAACGTCGTGGGCAGGTTTTTTCAAAAGTGCGTATCCTATCAACACCAATAAACCTACGAAAAATGCGGGATTCTGCAAAATATTGCTAGAAAACCAATTTAGAACACTTGAAATGACTTCCATAATTGTTCTCCTTTTGAATTGTTTTTGTAGGTTTATTATATAATTTGAAAGCGTAAACAAAAAGACCAAGAATTACACAGCGGACTGTTCACTCTTGGACTGTATGATTTATGATATTTTAATGATTAGCTTAGTTTCTCGTAGCTAGATAAAATGGAAGAATTTTATCATAAGATTTCAGTAGGGCTTCTACGATTTCTTCTTCAGATGAATTCTCTGTTATAGGGACATCTATTTTAACTAACACTTTTCGGACTTCCTGATTGGATAGTTTATTTCTTAAAATTTGACGATTTTCTTCGTTCGCCTCCCACCGTTGACTTTGACCATCAGAGTAGACTAGATAATAAACACCTTCAACGGTTGGAACTTTTAAAACTTTGGCCTGCTTGCCTAGAGTTCGCTCATCTTTCTTACGCTCGATGAAACTGACCTCTAAGGAAATTCCAAAGTCAGTAGATGTCCCATACAAACGAAGAGCCAACATAGGTTCTGTTACTTGTCCGTCTCTCTGTAGATAAACCCAAAAATGTGGTCGTAAACGTTGCGCCTGATTCATCCACTGGCTAGTCTGTTGGAGTTGCCATTCTGGATGACTTGCTTGAAAGGCTTTAGCCAGTTCTGTAAAAGCCTTTCGAGCCTCTTGGCCTTTGTGGCGCAATTCCAGCATTTTCTCTCGCTCTGCTCCCGCCTTATCAGGATTACGGTACTGCAAATCAGCAAAGTCTAAATAGTCTCTTATCTTATTCAACATTAATTTAATCTCCTCCAGCTAGCAAAAAATCAGGATAACCCTGATTTTACTTATTCTGTATCTACGACAACATAACGATTTGGCTCATCACCTTCAGAGTAACTGGTCACGCCATCCATACGTGAAATAATACGATGAATAATCTTGCGTTCGCTATTTGACATTGGATCTGTCTGATGACTGCGTCCTTCTTCTAAAACACGAGTCGCCAATTTTTGCGCATAGGTCTGCAAGACTTCTGCACGGTGTTCAACATAATCATTGACATTAATAGTAATGTAGAAGGTTCTTGAATAGCGGTTGTAAAGATAATTTTGAGCCAATAGTTGCAAGGCCTTCAAGACTTTACCATGGTAGCCGATAATACGACCTGGTTCGTTAGTATCAATTTGCAAATTGATGCTACGACGGTTATAGTCATTTGAAAGTGTAGCTTCAACATCCATGTCATCAATAATTGTTTGAACATAAGTCGTTACTTCCGTAGCTACTTGTTCAATATCAAAGCTCGGTTCAACTTTTAAGCCCAAGTCTTCTAGTTCTTGACTTTCAGTTTGCTCAGCTTGGTTTTCAATAATAGGAGTTTCTACTTCTTCTTCGAGAGCAGTTTCTTCAAGTTGTAATTCATTTAAAATCTCAATGTGACCAGTTTCTTCTAAGATAGTGCTGGCATGTCTTTCATGTTTTAAGATTTCAGCCTTGACTTCATCAGAAATACCTTGGCCTTCTTCCTCAATCTTTTTAATTGCCTCTACAACATGACCCAAATCAACAGTTGCTTCACTGACTGTTTTAACAGGCTCATTCAAATCATTAATTTGCTTCGGAACTCCCTTTACAGCTTGTTGGTTTGCTTTTACAACTGTCGTTTCACTAATAGCATCAATATCCACTTGGGCTGGTTTTTTACCAAATAAACCAAGAAATCCTTTTTTCTCACGAGAAATGACTTTGATATGAGCCTTCAGTCTTGGGATATCTAATTCTTTCAATCCTTTCTGGATTGCTTCTTCAACAGTTGAACCTGTAAATACTACCATTACCAGATTCCTCCTTATTATTTCGTTTTCTGAGCCTTTTTCTTGGCTTTTCTTTTTCTATTTTCCAAATCTTTCTGTGCCTGTACTACAGCCTCGCGCTCTGCAATAATCTTGAATGGATTGTTCAAGAAATAGGTTTGCAAGACTTGATAAGCATTGGACACTGCCCAGTAGAGAGCGACTCCGCTCGGAGCATAAACCCCAAAGATAAAAATCAAGACCGGAATACCGTACATCATCGCAGTCGTAGCTCCATTACGCTCAGACAAGGCTTTGTTGGACAGCCAAGTACTTAAAAAGGTGAATACTGCTGCTAAAATCGGAAGAACAAGGGTTGTATCCACACCACCAAGGTTAATCCATAAGAAATGACCTGTCTTTAAAAAGTCAACTCTTGATAGAGCTTGGAACAAGGCCAAGATAACCGGCATCTGAATCAAAATCGGCCAAAGAGAATCTGACTGTCTGACACCCATTTCTTTAAAGACTTTACGCATTTCTTGCTCTAGCTTGGTTCTGCTTTCCATATCTCGACCTGGATATTGTTCTCGAAGCGCCTTAATGCGTGGTTGAGCTTCTTGCATTTTTCTGGAAGCCACCATTTGCACTTGAAAGACTGGCAAAAGCAGTGTACGAATCAAGACCGTAAAGAGAATAATCCCCACTCCGATACTGATATCAAACGATAAAAAGCGAATAATTTCCGCAAAGAAGTAAACAAATTTACTCCAAAAATCAGCCGAATTGGCTGTAATATCGCTAGTTGTCCCATTTGTTGCACAG
Organism: Streptococcus sp. CL6.35; assembly: GCF_049737915.1. Taxonomy (GTDB): domain Bacteria; phylum Bacillota; class Bacilli; order Lactobacillales; family Streptococcaceae; genus Streptococcus. The sequence continues at coordinate 26,034 of NZ_JBKOTU010000009.1, forward strand.
GCTGTCATGATAAATAGGGACAGTCCTAGCAAACTAGTCAACTGTAGTTTCTTTTTCACTCCCATTTCCTTCCTGGTAAATCTTTGATAATTTTAATACGTGGAGTAGATTTTTCTCCATCTCTGCGTATCCCAAGGTTTCGACCCCTTTTCGAGCAATGACAACAAAGTCGACATCTTCTACCAGACTCCCTTTGGCATTCTGGATAATATGACGAATCCGTCTCTTAATTTGATTTCTAGTGACGGCATTCCCCAGTTTTTTGCTAACTGATAGACCTACTCGAAAATGGTTTTTCTGATTTTCTAGTTGGTAGACAACAAACTTGCGATTGGCAAAACTTGTCCCCTCCTTGAAAATCGCCTTAAAATCTTTCTCTCTTTTTACACGAAAGTTTTTCTTCAAAACTCAACTCCATCTATTAAATTACTACTATTATACCATATTTTTCAAAAAAGCCAATCATAGCAAGGTTTTGGACAATTTCACCATAAAAAGAAGCTGGAAAAATCTCTTTCCCAACTCCTTGTACGGAATATTTTTTCTGATTTTAGTTATTTTTTTAAGCGTTCAACGTCACGGGCAATGACTAATTCTTCATCAGTTGGAATAACCAATACACGGATCTTCGCTGCCTCTGTTGAGATGTCTCCTGTCACGCCAAAGACGTTCTTTTCTGGATCAACATCACAGCCAAACCAAGAGATACCTGAGATAACATCTTCACGTACGTTTGCAGCATTTTCACCGATACCTGCAGTAAAGATAATAGCATCTGCTCCATTTAGGACCGCAAGGTATTGACCGATATGTTTTTGAATGCGATCAACATACATTTCATAGGCTAAAGTGGCATCGTGATCCCCTTCTTCCATAGCAGCAATCACATCTCGCATATCACTAGATTTGCCTGAAACACCCATAAGGCCTGATTCACGATTAAGGACTCGACTAATATCTTCAGGCGTGTTAAAGTCCTCTGTATATTGCATTAAGTAAGGAATGATAGCTGGGTCAATATCCCCTGTACGAGTTCCCATCATCACACCACCAAGTGGAGTGAAGCCCATTGAAGTATCGACAGATTGACCACCCTTAACAGCTGTAATAGAAGCACCATTACCGATGTGGCAAGTAATCAATTTTAAGTCTTCTAATGGACGGCCCAAGAGTTTTGCTGCTTCTCCTGCTACAAACTGGTGACTTGTACCGTGGGCACCATATTTACGAACCTTGTTTTCTGTGTAATATTTTGTTGGTAGAGGATAGCGATAAGCTTTCTCTGGCATAGTTGTGTGGAATGAAGTATCAAAAACAACTACACTGGTAATGTCTGGCAACAATTCCTTGAAGGCGCGAACACCTGCTGCATTAGCTGGATTGTGGAGAGGAGCCAACAAACTCAACTCTTCAACTTTTTCTAAAACATCCCCTTCAACAACTGTTGATTCTTTGAAATATTCTCCACCTGCAACAACACGGTGTCCAACACCTGTAATCTCATCATAAGCCTTGATAATATCGAAACGAATCAAGTCATCCAATAAGATTTTAACGGCTTGTGTATGATTTTCAATATCCAAAATTTGTTGTTCAGAACGACCATCAAATTTTACAGTTGAAATTGAATCTTTCAAACCGATACGTTCAATCAAACCTTTCGCCAATACTTTTTCTTCTGGCATTAAGTATAATTGCCATTTCAAACTTGAACTTCCCGCATTGATTGCAATTGTTTTTGTCATAACAAGACTCCTCTTTTAAGCGTTTTCATCTATTATAACAAAATCTATTTTATATTTCAGTACCTTGAGTCCATTTTTGAAAATTTTCTTTAAATTTCATTAAAACACTTGCATCTTGCAAGCTAGCAAGTGGATAAATAAAAGGCTCCACTGCTATTTCACTTTTCTTCTGTAAGATAAAAATAGTCTTGGATTGTTTAGCATTAGCAAAGAGATTTTCAGGCAGACTAATCATGGCAGTCAGACTTGCCTCCTCTTTCAACCAGCCTTTCAACAAATCACTTTGAGGACTGGTCAACAAATCACTCGGAGCGAGAAAAATAGCGTATCCATCTGACTTGAGGTACTTAAGTCCTTGTTCCATGAGCAAGTGATGGGCGTAAGTATGTTCTTGACTAGAAGCAACTTGATGGCGCGACGCAACGGCGTCATCAGGATAATAGCCGACAGGCAAGTCGCTGATGACCACATCGCTTTCTTTGAGCATTTGTGGACGAACGGCATCTCCTTGGACAAAACCAGCCTGCAAACCAATTACATCTGCCATACTAGCCGCCAAATCAATCAGCAAATCATCCACTTCCATTCCCAAGTAATCCACCTTTTTATCAAGCGAGGTCAAGAAAGTAGCGCCCAAAATTCCCATCCCAGAACCCATTTCGAGGATCGTAATCTCCTTCTCTTTAAACAACTCTTCCACAATAAACACCAAAAGTAAAGCAATGGCATCTGGTGTAAACTGGTGATTGGCCTGTAGGGGCTCTGTCTGCCCAGCCTTCATCAAGAGAAACTGGTAGGTTTTGAGCCATTCTTCTTTGCGAAGCGCTAAGCGTTTAAGGGCCTGATTGTTTTCCTTGACCTGCTCTAACTCAGTCTCACCATCCAAATAGATGCTGTTTTGCTCCACCAGGGCGTCATAAAAGTTGGTCGCCAAATCACTTTGGATGACTTGGACATTCTCTAGTAAATACGTATAAGCTTGTTCAATTTTTTCAAAATCCATATTCCTATCTTATCAAATTTCCCTTCTTTTTTCCATCCTTATAGAAAAATCACTCCCTGATTAAGCGAGTGATTTTTGGGCTACTGTTAAAAAGAGTTCTGAGTAATTTCCTTGAAACAGGTCTTCAGCGCTATAGAGGATCTGACTATGCACAGATGAAAAACCATGCTCAATTAGCTGTTTTTCCAGTTCAGCTAAATCAAATCCATGATGGTTAGCCTCTGTCTTGGTAAAATCAGCAACGAGGAGTTGTCCATCTTCCTTCAACTGTTGATGAAACAGTGAGAGAGCCGCATCCAAATCAGGCATATGATGAAGAACACGACAAACAACAATGAGATCAAACTCTTGCTCTAAGGTTTTTTTCAGTAAATCTTGCTCCAAAAACTGGATATTCTTGATTTCTTGCTGCTCCGCTTTCAAACGAGCTTGCTCCAGCATTTTCTCAGAAATATCTACCAATATTACAGATTTGGCTTGTTTTGCCAGAGGCAAGGCTAATAGCCCCGTCCCTCCACCAAAATCCAAAATTTCTTTGTCTGATAGAAGATCAATCTGTTTCTCGACTGCTTGACAAACCAAGTTTGCAAGGAAGATATTTTTAGGCGAATCGAAAGTTTCTGCTTCGTGGTTAAAATCATGTTTCATATTTTTAGTTTAGCACAAAGTAGCTTGATTGGCTAGGAATTCTCTTTCTTTTCAGACTTCTCTTCTGATTTTTTCTTCTCCGCTTTTTCGCTTGAATCAGTCGCTACCTTTTCCTTTTTATCTGTTTTCTCTTCTTTGATTTTGACTGAAGGAAACAGAAACTCATATTGACTCTTAGGCGTACGAACCGTCGTCACCAAGCTTGTTTTCTTATTTTGATAACTCACCTGACCCAGATTAAAGGCCTGTTCCCCACTTTCTTGCTCAACCTTATCTTTGCTTCGCTTAGCCATAGCAAAAGCGATTAACTTTTCTTTATTTAAAGCATAGTCTTGATAGTGGGCGACTTGTCGGTTCAAGTAAAATTGTAACAAAAGACTAAAGATGGCTGCCATAGTGACTGCATAGATGAGAACACCCGCCTTAACTTTTTTCTTTTTCCACACGATATATGAACTCCCTTTCTAAGCCTTTTTGGAATTGAAAACGAAAGCGAACCAATTGATTGTCCTCTGTAATCTGCGCAAATTTGAGGCCATAAACCATAGGCTGATAACCTCGTCCACTGGCATCGGTTTTCCGAAAATCATCTGATTTAGACTTACCTATAGAAATATCCTTGCCATCCTGCTTCATATAGAGACGATTGCCTTCCACTTTTTCAAACTGCGAACGATCTAATTCTGCCTCCAACTGGTCCACAAACAGGAGCCACTCCTTTTGCTCGCTTTGCTGCTGGTAGCGAACTTCTGAAATGAGGAGCTGACTCATGGCTTGAAAGAGGAGTAAGCTTCCACTGATAACAACGAGAGCAATAAGGGATTCTAACAAGGTAAAAGCCTTGACCTTATGGCTCTTTGATAGCCAACAACTGTTCTGAGCCATGATAAACCTCCAATCCTTTTTCACTAGAAAACATCTGAATCTCAACTCCGTTTATGTTTACCTGATTTTGACCTGTCTGCAAGGCCATCTTAGCTACCCTCAAGACTTCTTCCTTTTGCAAGATTTTTGCTTCTTCTTGCCTATTTTTTTGAATTTGTCCCAAAAGTAGGGTCGCAATACTAGCAAAGATAGCTAAAGCAACCACTGCTTCCAGTAAAATCACTGCCCTAATTTTTTGTTTCCTTAATGCGTTTAATTTTTCCATTTCCTAGATATAATTGATAACGAATCGCTCCTTTACTGGTATGAAATTCAACCTTAGCCAGGGACGAATTGCCCCCAGCTCGATCAAATGTAATACTTTGGCCTGATGGTGCCTGAATCCCTTTGGGAACTGTCAACTTTTGACTGCCGTTAGTGATTGTCTGCCCATCTAAGTTCAGACTAGTCTTTTGCTGACTGGCTACACTGCGTTTTTGGGTTTCCCGATAGAGTTCTTCAAACTCCATAAAGAAAATCTGATCCTCTACCGCCGCAAAAGTGGACTGAACAGAACCTGACAAGCCCAAGGCAAGGATACTCACAAGACCCAAAACCAAGAGACTTTCAAGCATGGTAAAGGCCTTAATCTGCAACGGTTTGACTGGTATTTTGTTTAGCATGGTATTCTTTATAAGCTTTAGCCTGTTCTTCTGTGATTCTCCCATCTGCTTGTAACTTGCTTAGGCTAGCATCTTCATTTTTATCTAAGCTATAAAGCTCTGCCTGGCTTTCCACCACCTTAACAACAGCAGCTTTTCCTTTGTCGTTGACTGCTTCTTTTTGCTTGGTCAGATTAGGTACAAAGAGCAAGAGAAGCACGCTGATGATGAGCAAGACCACCAACATCTCCACAAGTGTAAAAGCCTTCACTTTCGCTTTTTTCAAGAATGTCATCATTTTTTTCATGTTAAAAATTTACCTCCATATTTTGATACATGGGCATGAGCATTGCCGCATAAAGTAAAACGATAATCAGAGCCACAAAGATAAAAACCAGTGGCTGCACCAAATTCATGGTGCGGTTAACTCGGGTAAAAAAGGCTTCCCAAGTTTTTTCAGCATAGATTTCCAACCCACTCCCCAGCTTGGACTTGACTTCACCATACTCGATAATAAGACTCAACTCTTTCTTAAAGAAAGGATAGGTTGCTATGGTTTGAGAAAATTCGCGACCATTTTGTAGGGCTTGAGCTAGATCTTGACCGATTTCTTTAAAGAGTTGGGAACCTTGTTCCTGCATCATTTGAAAAATCTGCGTCAACTCCATCCCTTGAGAAATCATATTCCCCCATTCACGCGCATAATAAGCTGTCAAATAAGTCTGAACAAAGATTCCAAGGAAGGGAAGACGCGCTAAGATAGAAAAGACACGCATTTTGGAACTTCTTTTATAGAAAGTTAGTGCTAAAAGGGCAAGTATGGAAACAAACCCCACCATTCCTAGAAAGATTTGTGGCAGATTTCCAATGATTTGGGTGGCAATATTGCTACTATCCAGTTGTGGTAGTAGATAGTTCCGTAGTCCCAGCATAATTAAGAGAAGAAAACCCAGCAAAATCAAGGGATAGGTCGCTACTTCAATTAGTTTTTTCTTGACCTTGGCAAGATTGTCTAGATACTCTTCTATCTTTCCCAAACTCAGGTGGAGATTTCCATGGACTTCCGCTAGGGATAACTGAGTGACAATGGCACTTGAAAATCCCAAACTTTCCATCATTTCTGAGAATGATTTCCCCTGAGACAAGCCCGTGCGCATCTGGGTCACACACTGCTTGTCCAATAATGCACTCCTATCTAAAAAGGAGATGGTCTCCACCAGATGAAAACCACTGGAAAAGAGATTGTTAAACAAGGTAATGATATTTTTTTGCTTAGCTGTAGCTAATTTTTTCCATTTCAGCCTGAAGACTTGTGATATGTCCATCTTCAAGAAGCTGGTCAATCTGCTCATTCCAGCTAGTTGGCTGGTGTTCTTGATAGTCTTTGTTTGCAAAGTCAACGATTCCTCCTCCCCCGATTAATCTCTGATAGCAGACTCCCTGTAGAACGACTGCTAATTCCTCCTCACTCACACCCAACTCCAGCAAGCGCTCATAAACACCTCTGATACTCTTGGCATGAATGGTTGAAAAGACTGTCGCCCCTGTCAAACTGGCTCTGACCACTGCACGCGCCGTTTCGCTGTCTCGAATTTCTCCGATAATCAGGAGGTCTGGTCGATGACGTAGGGAAAGTTTGATGAGATTTTCATACGTCAACCCGATTGTTTCGTTCAACTGCAACTGGAGCATGTCGTCCTGCTTGATCTCAACTGGATCTTCAATGGACATAACTTGTTGTCCCTTAAAAAGAGACTTGGCTAATTCGTGCATCAAGGTCGTCTTACCACTGCCGACTGGACCAGCAAAGAGATAGAGACCCCGTTGCCTGTACTGCTTGCCCAATTCTTCAATATCCTGAAACCAAAAATGCAAATCCTGTTCCTCATCGTGCAACAAGCGAATAACTAAACTCTCATGACCTCGATAATCGCCTACAGTAGATAAACGTAGGGATGCCATCTTCTGGTCGTATTCATAATCACAGGAACCTAGTTGACTGCGTCGCTTTTCTCCCACATTCATACCCGCCACAAACTTGAAATGACTGATGACGGCCGCAAACTTTTCAAAATCATAACAACCAATTTTACAGCGCTCGTCTCCCACCCTCATATGAAGCTCATAGGCGTCTAACTTAGGGACAAAATAAATATCCTGCGCCCCTTTTTTCCGGGCCGACCGAATGATTTCTTGTGCAATTTCTTGAACCATACTTACCTCCTCACCTATACTATTCGCAAAGATTTTGAAAAAATAAAAAAGCAACTCCAAAAAAAGTTACTTTTTCTCTATTTTAATTTCATACGGCAAGAACGGTGCCTTTCCTGACCAGTTTGTTTTTCATAGCCTGGGCGTAGTTTTTCATCTGGAATGACCTGCTCATCCTGCAAAAGAGCCAACGAATGGTATTGTTGTAAATATTCATCACATTCATCACACCAACGTTGGTCTTCTGGGTCCCAAAAAATGGTCATCAAGTCGCTTCTACTTTTATAAAGAGGGGATTCTTGCTCCAATCGAAACCAGCAAGTCTTGTAGTATTTGAGAGCATCATAATACTGGTCAAACTTCTTACTCGCTACAATATCTTCTTCCCAACCTTCTAAGAACCACCACGGTTCAAAATCTCCGTACATTTCTATAACACGATACATATTCATTCATTCCTTTGTACCGTATATTATAACCAATTCCGCCAAACAAGGAAAGTAAAATGCTCATTTCTTGACTTTTTTGATAAAAATCCAGCCATCTGATGATGACTGAATTTCTATTTACTTATATGATAAAACTTTTTACTTCTTAAGCTTCTGAGATATCATTTTCGATAATGACCTTAATGGCATGGTGGTCTGCTGCCTTACCGAAGACTTCATAGGCTTTTTCAATTTCACTTAGTTTGAAATAATGAGTTACCAATTTTTCTGGTTCAATCTTATGACTTTCAAGTGCTTTCAACAATTGCGGAGTGGTATTTGTAGATACCAAACCAGTTGTTACATTGATGTTGCGAATCCAAAGTTTGTCCAAATCGAATTCAACTGGCTTACCATGTACACCACAGTTGGCAACTGTTCCGTCTACACCGATAATCTTTTGACAGAAATCAAATGTTGCAGGAATACCAACAGCTTCGATAGCGACATCTACACCACGGCCATCTGTCAAATCATAAATTTCCTTAATGGCTTTTTCAGGGTCTGAGGAATTAACCTTATGAGTCGCACCGAATGATAAAGCAGTTTCCAAACGGTTATCGTCTAAGTCCACCATAATCAATTTAGCCGGTGAATAGAACTGAGCTGTCAAAAGAGCAGCCAATCCAACTGGACCTGAACCAATAATGGCTACGCTACAACCAGGTTCTACTTTCCCTTTCAAGACACCAATTTCATATCCAGTAGGCAGAATGTCTGATAGCATAACCAAGGCTTCATCTGACAAGTCTTCTGGAGTGTGGTAAAGAGTGTTATCTGCATGAGGGACACGTAAATATTCGGCCTGCATACCATCAATCAAGTGACCGAAAATCCAACCCCCTTCGTCTTCACAGTGGGCATAAATTCCTTTTTTACAGTAGTAGCATTTACCACAGGCACAGACACAAGAAATCAAAACCTTGTCGCCTTTTTTGAAGTTAGAAACTCCTTCTCCAACTTCTTCAACAATCCCAATTCCTTCGTGACCAAGAATGGTACCACTTTGGCAAGCAGGAACATCCCCTTTGATAATATGGAGGTCTGTTCCACAAATAGTGGTTTTTACGATACGCACAATAGCGTCTGTTGGCTTGCGAATAACTGGTTTGTCTACATCAACAAAAGAAGCAAGTCCTGGTTTAACATAAGTATAGGCTTTCATAAAGCACTCCTCCGTTTTTTATTTGTACTATTTATAATATAATTGTAAGCCTTTTCATTTGTTTCTTCAAGCTTTTTTGTGATTTTCTTAACTTTTTTATTTACCAGTAAAGTACCCTGCATAAAAAAGCAGAAGCTAGTATCTAACTCCTGCTTTCTCTCTTATGCTTGATAACGTTTCACGCCATCTAGATAGGTTGCTACCAATTCCAAATCTTTATCTAGTACGATAAAGTCTGCGTCGTAGCCTTCACGGATTTGACCACAGACATCATCAATGTGAACAGATTTAGCTGGGTTAAGGCTAGCCATCATGACCGCTTCGTGTGGATTTGCAATACCCCACTCGACTACATTTCTCATACCATCTTTAAGTTTGAGGATAGAACCTGCCAAATTACCAGTAGATTTGAGACGTGCAGTTCCATTTGCTACTACAACAGGGAATTCTCCCAACATATAGTCACCGTCTTCAAGCCCACCAGCTGTCATACAGTCCGTAATAAGAGCGATGTTTTCTGTCCCCTTTTGCTTAAGTAAAATCTCACAAGCTTTTGGATCTACGTGATAACCATCACAAATCAATTCTGCGTAAGTATGTGGGAGCTCATACATAGCTCCTACCATACCGAGTTCGCGGTGTGTTAAACCACGCATCCCATTATAGGCATGTACCCAAACACTAGCTCCAGCATCGACTGCCTTCTTAGCTTGTTCAAATGTCGCATCTGAGTGTCCAAGTGCAACTGTCACACCTTCACCTGTAATAGTACGTACAAAATCTTCCACCCCATCACGTTCTGGTGCAATAGCGATTTTATTTAGCATCCCTTTTGCAGCATCCTGCCAAGAATGAAACTCCTCAACACCCGGGTCTCTCATATAAGTTGGATTTTGTGCCCCCTTAAAAGTTTCTGTGAAATATGGACCTTCATAATAAATTCCACGAATCTTAGCACCTGTTGCTTCTTTATAATGGTTTCCAAGATTTTCAGTGACTGCAAGCAATTGCTCATAAGTGGCTGTTAAAGTTGTGGGCAAGAAACTGGTAACACCGGTACTAAGAAGTCCTTCACTCATAGTATGCAATGTACCTTCAATGTTGTTGTCCATCACATCTACACCTGCATATCCATGAATATGAGTATCCACAAGACCTGGTGCAATGCTATAACCAGTATAGTCAAGAACCTCTGCTCCTTCAGGAATTTGATCCACATGTTTCCCAAATTTGCCATCAACAAGTTCTAAGTACCCACCGCGACGAATGCCAAATGGATAGAAAAACTGATCCGCTTTAACGTAATTAGGCATAATAATGACCTCCTTAAAAGATTACTTTTGATATTTATTATGTCAATTACATTATAAACCTTTCTGATTCATTTGTAAATGGTATAGACCTGTTTTCTAGATATATTTTAAAAGAGCTGGATTTCTCCAACTCTTCTCTTTTTAATACAAGTTATTTTGATTTGACTGGCTTGTCTTGAGCTGTTTGCAAGGCTGCAGCAATGGTATCTGCATACAATTTAGCTCCTGCTTCAATTTTACTATTGTCACTTCCAAAATGGACTTGGTCTGTCCCAGTCCAAATTTCTGGATGTTCCTTAGCAGCTTGATTCCAATCTGCTATCGTGATGTAAGGAGTCTTCTCTGCTAATTCTCTCATATAGGCAGCCGCCTTCTCAACGATTGCGTAAGTCTCTTTTGTCTTATCCCCCTCATAAGGAGTCACCAAAACCATATGGTGCCCCTTAGGAAGATTTTTCACGATACTATCCCAATCTTCCTTGTAATTTTCAGGATTATTTACCCCTGTTGCAATAACCACCATCTTTGGTAGAAATTTATTCTGGCTATTGTTGAGCATGATTTCATTGGCGGTCTTGGTTGTTCTGCTGACCTGCGCATTAATCTGTGCTCCAGGAAGGGCTGTCTGCAAAGCTGTATTAGCTCTTAGTGCTACCGAATCACCAATTAACATAGTGCCATCAGCAATTCCCAAACTATCAGCTTCTGCTCGTTCTGCCATCAACTTGGTCTGGCCAATATTTGTTTCAGCTTGCTTCAAACCATTGACAGTCAAATCTGTCTCAAAAGCTCCCACTTGTGGTGCCATCAAAGTCACTAAGAAGACAATAAATGCCAAGATTCCTGTACTTGCTGCAAGGATTGTGTGAATATGAGGCAGGGGACGGAGGGTTTGTATAATAGGTGTGTCCTTTCCTGCAATCCAAGGTTCCAATACATAGAATGAAAGACTGGCGAATCCATAAGAAAAAATCAAAGTTAATAACACAGCAAGAAGATTTGATGTCAACTGTGAGAAAATAATGTAGAAAGGCCAATGGAAAAGATAAACCGCATAGCTAGTATCCGCTAAAAAGCTGATAATCTTTGGCTCCTGCACGTTAGGAGTCTTTTCATGTAAGACACGCGCCGCCAGAATCATAGCAATGGCTGCAAGACTGGCAAGCAAGAAGCCCATAAGATAGGCAAAGAGATAGGTAAATTTGACAAAGAAGGTCAAAATGAGTAAGAAGCCAAAACCTCCTGCAAAAACTAAAAGGGTCTTGCGTAAATCCCAGATTTTATCCAACTGCTTAACTAAAGAAGTCGTATGACGAACGCCTACAATAGTTGCTAGGATACTTCCCAAAAAGAATGGATAGACATGAGTTAAACTGGAGAAGTAAACAGAGGAATAGGAGGTTACTAGAAAACTACCAATAAACATGGAGAAGAAACTAATCAAGAAGGCAGCAGCTGATAAGAGAAAAACCATCCCCTTCAACTGACCATTTGATTTAGCCTGTTTGGATAAGAACCAAACTGCCAATCCCCAAAGAATATAGTAGTGAACCTCAACGGCCAAGCTCCAATTATGAACAAACAAATGAGGAATGAACTGAGATTCATAACTCCCACCTGTTAGCAGTTCATAGAAGTTGGTCATGAAGCCTAAGACACCCGCAATCTGACCCCCAATTCCAGCCACATAATCTTGCCGAACTAGAAAAGTAAAGGGCATGGTTACCAAGACCATCAAAACCACAGGTGGCACAATACGATAAAAGCGTCTCCTAAAAAATCCAACCAAATCAATTTCATGATTTTTAGAAAATTCTTCGATGAGTAGAGCCGTAATCAGGAAGCCTGAAAACGTGAAAAAGACATCTACCCCGAAAAATCCTCCAGGAAAGATAGTCTGAAAGAAATGATACAAGAGTACCAGTAGTAAACCTGTAATCCTAATCAAGGAAAACCATTTAATGCGCATACGAGTTTATTCTCCCTTTCATTATACACTTTATTCTATCAAAAAAAGAAGAAAAATCCCAAGAGAAAACTTAGGATTTTTAGCTTATATCAATTCCATTTTAGAAATTGCGTCCTGACTTATTATAGCCATATTTTTCAACAAAATACTCACGGAATTCCAAGAGATTGTCATCCATGATGGCTTGTCGCACTTGCTTCATCAGGTTAAGCAAGAAGTAAAGATTGTGGTAGCTAGTCAAGCGGATACCAAAGGTTTCATCAGCCTTGAGCAGGTGACGAAGATAAGCGCGTGTATAGTTCTTACATGTGTAGCAATCACACTCAGGATCCAGTGGCGTAAAGTCCTCAGCAAACTGAGCATTTTTGACAACCAAACGACCTTGACTGGTCATACAAGTTCCGTTACGAGCGATACGAGTCGGCAAGACACAGTCAAACATATCCACCCCACGAATCACCCCATCAATCAAGCTATCTGGCGCTCCCACACCCATCAAATAGCGAGGTTTGTTTTCAGGCAACAGTTGAGTTGTGAAGTCCAAGACAGCATTCATCTCCTCGTGGGTTTCTCCCACTGCCAAACCACCGATAGAGTAGCCTGGGAAATCCATGCTAACAAGGTCATGAGCCGATTGGCGACGCAGGTCTTCAAATCCTGCTCCCTGCACAATCCCAAATAATCCTTGGTCATGCGGACGACGATGAGCCTTTAAACCACGCTCAGCCCAACGGCTGGTACGCTCAATTGATTTCTTAACGTAGTCGTAAGGTTGATAAAACTGAGGACATTCGTCAAAGGACATCATGATGTCTGAGCCCAAATTATTCTGAATAGAAATGGCTTTTTCTGGCGATAGGAACATCTTAGAACCATTGAGATGGTTTTTAAAGGTTACTCCTTCTTCTGTGATATTACGGCTATCTGCTAAGGAATAAACCTGAAAGCCACCACTATCTGTCAAGATAGGCTGGTCCCAATTCATGAACTTGTGGAGACCACCTGCGCGTGCGATGAGTTCATCTCCAGGGCGAAGCCAGAGATGATAAGTGTTTGACAGGATAATTCCCGAACCCATTTCCTTCAACTCTTCAGGTGACTGAGTTTTGACAGTGGCTTGAGTCCCAACTGGCATGAACATAGGTGTCGGGAAGGTACCGTGGGGAGTGATGATTTCTCCCAGACGAGCTCCCGTGTGTTTTTCTTTCTTAATCAAACGATATTTGATTGGTGAATCTGACATTTTTTACCTCCGAAGCTGGGAAAAACAGTCCCAGTTCATACTTTGTGCCCAAGGGCATACTGTATGATTTTATCAAAAAAAGCTGGAACTGTCACGAACTATGGTGTATAATGAGAGAATGAAATACCCAAAAATTGATTTAAAAACCATTCGTCTGCAAGCTAGACAATTTCAGGCTGAAAATCCCCGTCTCTTTCTCGTCTATCTCTTACCTAGCATGCTGATCATTTTGTCTGGCTTCCTCAATCCCTTAGAGCGCATCAACGAGAGTGTTTTAGAACAACCCTTTTTAAGCGTGTTTGGCCATGTATTCCAAGCCTACCTTTTTCCTCTATTAGTCTCCTTTATCGGAACAATACTTCTGACCAGTTCAGTCTATACAACGCTGAAACTCATCAAGAATCCAGATACAGAACTATCCGTCAAAAATAGTCTCACTCTCTTTAACGAAGAGCACTTTTCACAAACCTTTTTGACTCTACTTCTCAAACGTTTCTATCTCTTCTTATGGAGCATTCCTAGTTTACTCGGGATTTACTTTCTCTTTTATAGTAGCTTTTTAGCCAAGAAATTCGTTGTCCTTCATCCTGAGTTTCCTAATCTGGATCTCTCGTCAGTTGAAACTGAACGTTTCCTCATGACCTTTGGTCTCTATTTTCTAGCAAGTATCCTCTTGATGATTGTCGGAAATAGTCTCTATATTCCACAATACTATGCCTATTCGCAGGTAGAATTTCTCCTCTGTGACACCCTAGACTTGGGCCAAGCTAAACCAGGGCAAATCCTTAAAACCAGCCGTTTCCTGATGAAAGGCTATAAGTTTCAGCGTTTTGTACTAGACTTACAACTCCTTCCTTGGTACTTCCTCAATTGGATTACCTTTGGAATTGCTAGTTTTTCACTCCTACCCTACATTAAAATCAATAAAATGATTTTTTACCGAGCAGTACTGGCTCGAAAACGTCCAAAAGCTTGAAGGTGGCCCCTCAAGCTTTTTTCTATCAATGAGTTTCTCCACCTACCAACTTGAGATCCTGATCTCCATGTTCTATAATAGCCCCGATTGCCGCTTCTATCCCTCGCCTAATATCCACTAAACTCATAGCTGGAGTAGTCGGTCGATTCACCACCTGTTCCATCATATAAGGAATGTGCATAAAACCTGCCTTAACATGTGGAAATTTCTTTTCTACCAAATAGAGAGCCTGATACATCAAATGATTGCAGACAAAAGTCCCTGCCGTATTTGAAACAGAGGCCGGCAAGCCCTCTTTTTTTATAGCTTGGACCATCGCTTTAATCGGCAGACTACTAAAGTAGGCCGAAGCACCATCCGCTCGAATGGGAAGGTCAATCGGCTGATTACCTTCGTTATCAGGAATGCGTGCATCGTCTTGATTAATGGCTACTCGCTCAGGTGTCAAGCTGGTTCTTCCACCTGCTTGGCCGATACAAAGGACAAAGTCAGGTTGATAGCGGTTCATCTCTTCTTCCAATACTTGAGCCGATTTGTGAAAGACTGTTGGCACTTCTAACCAACGGACCTCAGTACCATGGATTTCAGCTGGTAAACCTTTAATGGCCTCCAAAGCTGGATTGACCTTTTCCCCTCCAAAGGGCTCAAAACCTGTCACTAATACTTTCATTTCTTACTCCTCAAAACAAATTCAATGAGACTTTTTTCTTAAAAACAAGTATAACATATTTCTCTTATTCTGGAGTGAAAAGGACTAGAGAGGATCAGACCAGCATTAAAGTTTATTTAAAGAGAAAAATACTAATCAATGCCAAAATAGCTGGTCCACCTTGCTTCAAAATAATTTTCTTATCTGCTGTGAGAGAGCCATAAGCCGCAGCTCCAATCACAAATAAAACAAAAATAGTCACAATTTCTAAATTCTGTGAGAAATAAATCCCATACAAGAGAAAGACTCCTAGCAGAGCATTATAAATCCCTTGATTTTTAAACAATGAACTTACAGACGGACGAGCCAGTTCTTCCTTGTCCATATTAAAGACACGACTAGTCGCATCTGATTGCGTTGCAATACTTTCCAAATAAAAAATGTAAAAATGCTCCAAAGCAACAATCGTTGCTAAAATGATTGTAATAATTGACATCTATTTCTCCTTAAATTTCTATATTTTCAATACCCAAAACCAATTTATTTAATAAACGGTTGAGTTCTGTTTTTTCAGATTCTGTTAAGATACTTTCCATCTCTTCCTTAACCTTGATATGCTTCAGAGGGGGATTCACCACTAACTGCTCCTTTGCATACTTCGTAGCCTCCACCAATACTTCTCGCTGATTTTCAGGATTACGATGACGCTCCACCAAACCTTCCTTTTCTAAAATCTTGAAATGTCGTGTCAAAGCAGCCTGATCAATCTTCAAACGCTCCTGAACCGCTATTTGATTACAAGGGGAATGCTTCAGCAGAAACAGTAAAATCTGATACCGTGTCAAACTAATCCCAAGCTTTTTTTCAAACAATTGCGTGCTCGCTTGCTCAGACAAGCGGAGTTGATAAAGTAAATCTTGAATCTCTATCATTTTTTCTTTCCTTTTATTGATTTATCAATAATTGACTAATCAATTATAATACAAAGTAAAATAGATTGCAAGAATGTTGCTTAAGGCATTGTAAGATTGTAATTTTCCATTCAAATTGACAAAGAAAAAACGAACGAGACTCGCTTCCTATCATGAAAGCTAGTTCTCATTCGTAAAAATTATGTGACAGAGTCTGGTTTATCCATTCATTGAAACGTGAACGTGGTCATAGTGGTTTTCTGTCACGCTACCACGGTCTGGCATTGGGTTCCAAGTATTAGCTGGTCCATATTTGCTATCGAATGGAGCATAGAAACGTTGTTTCCAAATAATGTAACTAATTCCACGACTAGCCATATTTTTGATTGCATATTCCGCAATCTTATCCCCTAATTCTGAGCTTTCTGGTACCATAAAGTCGATAGCCAAACCTTTTCCGTGATCTCCACTGTCTCCTGGACGGTAACCACTAAAGGATGTGATGCCAAACAAGTTAGCAATTTCTTCTTTAAAGGCAGCTGTTTGTGGTTGAAGGCCTGCATTTTCAGATTTCGCTACCGCAAGTCCAGCATAATCGGGCGCTGCTGGAGCCGCGTAAGTTGTTGAAACTGTTTTCGCCTCTTTTGGTTGATAAGTAGAAACTGCTGCTGTAGCTTCACTTGATGATGCTACTTCTTTTGCTTCTTCTGAACTTGTTGTAGTTGTTTCAGGTGCTTTTTCTTCAACTGGTGTTGCAGTTGCTTCCACTGCTGATTCAGCTTGAATGCTTGCTTGTGTTTCCTGCTTCTCAGCTGGACTCGTTGCCTGAGGAGCTGCTTCTGCAACTGCATTGCTTGTCTCGGCTGTTTGCTCCTCTGAAGCAGAAGTTCCTGTAGATGGCGCGACTTCTTCTGCAGTAGCAACTGTCTCTGCAACTTCTGAATTTGTTGCTACTTCTTTTGTACTTGTAGTTTCTACCGCTTTTGGCGCTTCTGCAATCGGTTGAGAAAGGTCTGCAACCTGAACAGTTTGATCATCTACGGTCACTTGATTGGTTGTCAAATCTGCTGTCGCAGTTGTCACCTCTTCACTAGAAGCCGCTTGAGGTGTTTGGATTTCAACTTCCGTTACTTCTTCTGCTTCATTGACGGTCGTTGTCAAAACAGTTTCTGGGAAAATCAAGTCCATATTAGTGATTTTATTCAAATTCGCAAGAACTGTGACATCTACACCCAAGGCTTCTGCAATGGTACTTAAAGTATCACCATACTGTACTGTATAACTTGTTTTGTTGTCCGTTTTAGTCAAATCATTTTGGATTTGCTCAACACTACGTGCAGTCCAAAGAACTTCTTCTGCTTGAGTTGCCAATACTGGGGCAAATGACAGAGCTACTGTTGAGGCTAATAATATTCTTTTCTTCATTCTTTCAAATTCCTTTCAAATGAGTACCTGTCTATGATAACACAAAAAATGCAGAAAAAAAGCCCTCTCGGGCCTATTTAACAGAACTGTCCATTCCTTGTAACAAACTCGGTTACTTGAAATAGTTTGTTAGGTCTCTGTCACAAAACTGACACAATCTTTTTATCGCTCAGCCTTAAAAAAACGGGAAATGTCTGCTAACGCTTGAATTCTGTGATTACCTTCATAAGTCGACTCTAAAAAGTTGATACTTTGAATCCCACTATTCTGGGCAAATTCCACATCCAGAGCCCGATCCCCTATATAATAGGTCTTCTCAGAATCCAACTGATGCTTGTCTATCAGATAGGTAGCCGCTTCTGAACTTGGCTTCCGCGCAAAGCCACTCTGACTGGTTAAAATCTCTGTAAAATAGGACTCCAAACCCAAGTCTCTGAGAATGGTAAGAGCATTGTCTCCCTTATGAGTGTAAACAAACTGCTGAATTCCTGATTCGTCTGCCCAAGCTAGCACATCACGCGCACCTGGCATCAAAACTACCTGAGCATTCTTCTCAGCCAAACTCTGGGCACGCACCTGATTTAGCACTTCCACATCCAGTTTTCCCGCTTCCGCAACTTGCTCCAGTAAATCCTGCACCGAATACTTGAGGATAAACTCTCTCACTTTCTCCTTATCATAAGGAATAGCAAACTGACCAAAAGTCTCCTCAATCCCTAATAAAATCGCTTCGTAAGAGTCCAATAAAGTCCCGTCTAAATCCCAAATAAAAGCTATTTTTTGCATTTCCTATCCTTTCAAGCTCATATAACGCTGGTAACGGTAACGTAGAAATAACCAGCGAAAACCATTATCCAAAAGGGTTCCGGCCCAAATACCAGGCAAGCCCCAACCAAGAACAATCCCCATCAGATAGGCTGTGCCAATACGGATACACCACATTCCAATACTTGTCGCATAAAAGGGAAGCCGAGCATTCCCCAAACCCTGCCAAACTGCCGTATAAATAACTGTCCCTGTCGCCATGGGAGTACCAAGTAGTGAAAACAGTGTCACTAGAACACTAGCCTCAATCGCTAGAGGATCAGTCGTATAGAGATGAGTTAGTGGTATTCCTAAGGCATAGATACTAAAGGTCAAGGGCAACATGAGAAACAGAGAAAGCCAAAAGGTTTGTTTGCTCAAACTAGCGACTCTTTTCCAATCATCCTCTCCAACCGCTCGAGCCACCAGCATGACCGTTGCCGTAGCCACTCCAAAGGCAGGCATGTAGTTAAACTGGGTCAAGACTTCTCCGACCGCATTTCCTGCCACTGCCTCCGTTCCGAAAGAAACGACCAAGGCAATGATAACGACATCACCAGCCCGCATCATAAGCCGCTCTCCAGCTGCTGGTAAAGCTAAGGTCAATAGTTCCTTATCTAAACCAAAAGTCGGTTTCTCAAAAGGCAGCTTTAATTGCGACCATAAAATCACAAGACCTACCAAACGAGACAGAATTGTCCCCCAAGCAACACCAGCTATCCCCATATCCAGAACAAAAATAGCCAGACTTGAAAAAAGAATATTCAAGGCATTGGATAAAAGACTCACATAGAGGGGCAAACGTGGATTATGCGTTGCACGAATCAAAGCTCCCAGACTAGTCATTAAACCTAAGAGAACAATCGATCCGCCCACCAAGGATAGGTAGAGTCCACCACTCTCAGCTACATCTCTCTCCGTCCCCAAAAGTCCTATTATCTCTTTCCCAGCGAAGATAGACAAAGCTCCTAAAAGGAAACTTAATAGTAAAGTAATCTTCAAGGCTTCAGTCACATGATAGGCTAGCTTAGACCGATCCTTCTGCCCCATGCTTTTTGAAATAACACTGGAAATAGCAGCTCCCAGAGCGATGAAAATCGCCTGGTAAATCGTGATAATATTGCCAGCTACTGATACACCCGAAATAGCTATCAAGCCCAAGTGGGCTACCAAGTAACTATCCACCATCCCCATGAGCATCTGCAAAAAGTTTTCGCCCATAGCTGGCAAGGCAATATTAAGAATGTCTTTATTTTTCTTAAACAATCCTTCCTCCTGATGAAAAGAAACTCAGTTGGTTTCCCAACCGAGTTTACTCCCTCTGTCTTAAATTCCTAGATAATCCTCAACCGCTGCTTGCATATCAGCAGCTGCCACTATTGTCTTATGACGAACAGGAGCTGTTTCAAGCCCATCAACTGCTGGTGGCACTGCAACGCCTGAAATGTCATGTAATTGAGCCAAGGCTTCAAAGTCAGTCAAGCCAACTTTCCCTGTTACAGCTTCTACTGCAACTACTGGGAACTTGTATGGACTAGCTGTTGAAGCAATCACTGTCTTAGTCACATCGCCAGTAGCCGCTTGGTATTTCTTATAAACTGCCGAGGCAACCGCCGTATGTGGATCCTCGATATAAGAATCTGACTCATAAACACGCTTGATTTCTACCCCTGTTTCTTCCTCAGTCGCATATTCAGCTGCAAAGAGGTCCAATATCTCTGCATCAAAGTCTGCCAATTCATATTGTCCTTGTGTATTCAAGGCATTCATAAGTTCAGCAGTCTTAACAGCATCATTACCCAAAAGATGGAAAAGCAAACGCTCCAAGTTTGAAGACACCAAGATATCCATTGATGGACTAGTTGTTACCTTAAACTCACGCTTCTTGTCGTAAACACGTGTCTTAAAGAAGTCTGTCAAGACATTATTGTCATTTGAAGCACAGATCAATTTTCCAACTGGTAGACCGATTTGTTTGGCATAAAAGGCAGCCAAGATATTTCCAAAGTTTCCTGTTGGTACTGTGAAGTTGACCTGTTCACCAGCCACGATCTCACCAGTCTTAACCAACTGAGTGTAAGCATAAACATAGTAGACAATCTGTGGCACCAGACGACCGATATTCATCGAGTTAGCTGATGAGAATTGCAACTTGTTGGCCGCTAATTTTTCACGAAGATCCACATCGTTGAACATATGCTTCACGTTGGTTTGAGCATCATCAAAGTTACCATCAATGGCGATAACATGAGTATTGTCGCCAGTCTGAGTAGTCATTTGCAACTCTTGAACCTTGCTGACACCATCCTTTGGATAAAAGACGATAATCTCAGTACCAGGTACATCCGCGAATCCTGCCATAGCAGCTTTCCCAGTATCACCAGATGTCGCTGTCAAGATGACAATCTTGTTCTCCAAACCATATTTCTTAGCAGCTGTTGTCATAAAGTATGGCAAGATAGACAAGGCCATATCCTTAAAGGCAATCGTTGAACCATGGAAAAGCTCCAAGTTATATTGTCCGTCTAATTTCACTAATGGCGCGATAGCTGGAGTATCAAACTTGCTATCGTAGGCATTGTTGATACAGTAGTCCAACTCCTCGGCTGTAAAATCATCTAAAAAGGCTGACAAAACAAGCTTAGCCACTTCCTGATAAGAAGCATCTTTCAATTTGTCAAAGTCCAAATCTACCTTTGGATAAGTAAGTGGTGTAAACAGACCACCATCCGTCGCCAAACCTTGCAAAATAGCTTTGCTGGCAGTTACTGTATTTTTCGCATCACGCGTTGATTGATAAACTAATGTCATTACTCTCTATCCTTTATCTATAGTCTCTTCCATTATATCATGATTTTTCAGAAAATTCTCCCTTTGTAAAAGAAATTATAGTCCCAATTCTTTCTTCAAAGGCTCTAAATAAATCATTTCTTGTTTATTTCTCATCTTCAGTCCTTCCTCAGCTAGCAAGAGTAAGTCTTTTGAAAAACTGATAATTGCAGTTTTTTCCTGATCTGTAAGCTTTTTCTTAGAAAATTGTCGCCTTAAAAACTTATAATTTCTCCCAAATTCTTTAAAGAAAGGTGCTGTTTCTAAGTAAGCTTCTAACTTGTCTAAATTAACCAACAATCCCAAGTGAAAGACAGCAAAAGCAAAAGTTCTATCAAGTGGCTGAGTACACACACTACGAAACTCAACCGTTCCTCGAGTCGTTAAGTCTTGATACTGATAACTACGATGGGTTTCAAAATCCTTCTCTTGGGGGTAAATAATAACCTTATCCCCATTCAGAGCAATTGCCTGCATTTCAGGCATAGCCAAATAATCCCTTGCCTGAATCGGATAAAAATAATAGGTTTGTTCATCACGTTCCGCAGTAAAAATTGCAGAATGATCTAGATAGTCAAAAAAATCATCCTCATCTTTAAAGAGTCTAGCATTGACACCAACATTCTCTGGATAGATACCATGCATAGATTCTTCCCAGAAAATATCTCTTGAGATTTTTGTATCCCAATCCGCACCTGTAAACTCAGAGTTTGCAAATAAATAAGCCTTAACTGCTTCAATTTGGGTAAAAGCATTAATCACTCGTAAGTAGTTAGACTTTGAAACATCTAACTGTACCTGACTCCCACAAATAAACGCTCCGTATTCAGGAAAATGATGCAAATCTGATTTAGTCACATTTCTACTCAAATTCAAATAGTCCATCAACATGCGATACCGTGGGAAAGCCACTGGACAATTCTCATTTTTATCCCAGTTGGGATGAATACCACAGCCAACAATAGCATGATTTGATTCACTTAATTTAATCTGAATTACATCCATATAGTTATTAAAACGATTCTCAACCTCTTGAATCGTTTCAGCCTTACCAAATGCAAACTCAATCGTTGTATAGGAAATTTCAAATAAAATAGCATCCTGACTTATCGGATCTACTAACTGGATAGGATTTCCAAAATCATCTACCTTCTCTACAATAAAATCTAAAGCAGAAACTAAATAATGAAATAGTTCCTTTATAACATCAACATCTGTAGCATCCCCTTCCAAATTTACAACTGGATATTCCAGCTCAATTCCGACATACAATTCAGCATTTTTTTTAATATTTTTCAAATACCGATGTTTTAATAAATCGATAGAACAAGACATACTCCCCTACACTTTCATAATCTAAATAAAATTTGAATAACTATTATTATACCAAAAATAATATAAAAAAGGAACGAAGATTTACAACGTTCCTTAACTCTATACTATACCGGCGGCCGGGGTCGAACCGGCACGTCCTTGCGGACACTGGATTTTGAGTCTAATATTATTAGTTTTAAATCTCAGAAATATTGATTTTATAAGCTTTTTTTCCATAATATTTTTTAAAACTTAGTATCACTTCCAAAGTTTAGATACTTTTTAGTAACTATAAAATGCTAGAAAGTATACTCCTTATTAAAAAGAGTTTTGGACTAGTTTTGTGCAATTTTATTACCCATATCCGTAATAAGAGAGGCTAAATTAATTGCCTTTAATGATTGTAGAAATTGGTTGTGAATATCATTAGACACATAACCAGCTAGCAAAATATGCTCAGCCATGTCATATTGCTTAATCAAGAGAATCTTATCATGTTTTTCATTAAATAAAATCGCACTAATTGCTGTATTAAAGACTGGAAAACGAAAACTCGCACATTGTGAACAATAAGGAATATCTCCCTCATCTTTTAAAAATTTTTTCTCCAAAGGATGCCCACATTCGGGACAACAAGTCATTGTTTTGTCAAATATAGAAACCTCTTTTTTAAAGTTCTTAAAAGTAATTTTACCAGTAAAATCGAGACCACGCAAGACATTGAAATAAATCAAGACTTTTTTTAAAATTTATCTTATGATATAATAAACTTATCAGCTATTGGTTCTGAAAAAGTGTCTGCCACAGTTTTACTACAAATTCTCATGACTTGTGCCAAGATTTATAAAAAACGGATAGCTATAATAGCTCTTAGAGCAAAAACATGACATATAGGAGGTTAAAGACATGTCATACTTTTATCTTTTTATCGCCATTGTAGGAGAGATATTGGGAACTAACCTTTTGAAATTATCAGACGGTTTTACAAAGCCTATTCCAACCGTTTCTGCCCTACTTAGCTATGGCGTTTGTTTCTATTTCTTATCACTAGCAATGCAAAAAATTCCTGTAGGAATAGCTTATGCAACATGGTCAGCTGTCGGTTTAGTTTTGATATCCTCTATCGCAGTAATGATTTTCAAAGAAACACTAAATGTTTATAGCATTATCGGTTTAATTTTGATTATCATTGGTGTTGTCATGGTTAACTTATTAGGAAATGCAGGACATTAATAAAACCGGCTCTATACTATTTGTAGTGGGTAAATCCCCTATGGATATTATGGAGCCTATTTTGTTGTAGAAAAAAAGTTCCATAAGAACTATAATGAAAAGCTAGAATTCTGTCAATATTTTGGACACATTTTGGGAGGGAATTTTGAAGACTAGCGTCCTCCTAATTTTCCCAATAAGTTTTAACTTCTTCAAAAATCTTATTCAAAAGTTCTGCATCTTTTTCTGACAACTGATTTTTTTCTATAACTCTATCTTTTAGTTCTGTTGCCTTTATTTTATTTCTTGCCACCGAAACTGCTATTGAATGTTTCAAAATATCAAACTCATCCTTTGAAAAGTTTGCAATATTGGTAAGATCTAATTGTTCTAGAGGTAAACTACTGATAATTGAATAAGGTTTTTGTCCCAGCAAATAATCTGTAGTAGTCCCAAAGATATTTGCTAATTTCACAACGAATTCTAATCCTGGTTCTAACGTTCCATTCTCCCACCGAGAATATGTCCCTTGTTGAACTCCAATTAATTCCGATATTTGTACTTGAGTTAACTTTTTTGATTTTCTGAGAGTTTTTAACCTCTCTGAAAATTTATAATCCTCTGTATACATAATTCTCCTATAGATATTCTTATTCGTATATTTTAGCTTGACAAAATATTCTAAACGGTATAAAATAGAATTATTCCATAAGGAATATTTATTTTGAGATTGAATATTCCATTGAGAATATTATAGCATAAAAGGAGGTAAAAGCGTATGTAACTAGTAGTCGATTTAAAAAATTTTAATAAAGGAGGTAGGATTCGACAAAATAAAAAATCTTGAAACAAATGTGCCGTTCGTTCCAAGATCAAAACATATTATGTAACAATTATACCACAGAAAACTCTTCAGTTGCACAAGAAAATTTCGGAGGTTTCACAAAAAGATGACCAATAAAGAGTTAGTCAATCAAATTTCTGGCCTAAACTCTACCTCTACTCTTAAAAATTGGATTCAACTGATTAAAGAGATAAGTGGCAAGGAATTTAAGAAAATTAAAGTTCCTATCAGTAGAAATCCCAGAACTCATCAATTAAGTTATACAGTTGCCTATGATTTTACAGACGAAGACCTTAGACAATTTCAAAAGTTAGCTAAACTAAAACTTGAAATAGGTCTAAAAGAGGCTATACAAGCCGTATTTGGGAGTCTAGCAGACAATGAACATGAATCCCTAAACCAAGTAATAGATGAGCTCTACGATGAACTGAGCGCCTTAAAACAGGAATTTAAGCGAGAAATGCGACTGATAAAAATTGAGAATTCCAACCTAAAAAAGAAAATCCAAGATATTGAAGAGTCGATGCAAACCGGCTTACTAGGGTTTGTTAACAAGAGGTCAAAAAATAGGTTCGGCTAATAGCGAGTTTTCGGCTGAGCCATGAGGCAGAAAGCCGAAAATGAGCGTAGATGCGGACGGACCATTTTTGACCGATAGGGTGTGTAGTAACACCACCCTCTGCAAGTTAGGTGTACCATCGAAAGAATTCAGTATTTCCAAGGGTTTCGGAGATTTTAAGGGTGGCAAAATTAAGCAAAAAGTTGAATCAAAATCTATGGCAAAAAATGAACATTTACGTTCTGTATTTGACTGGATTCAAATTCAGTTTGATAAGACTGAATTTTCGCCAAGAGAAATAATCGAAGACATTCTATTTCTTGACTATGACCTATTTATTGAGAATAAAGGGAGCCTTAAATACTATAACTATGATAGCCAGCTTCATTATGGGAATATCCGTATCTACTATGGAGCGAAAGAGTCGTCCTACATGCTTGTCATGTCAGGACAGGCACTCGAGTTCTATAGAGATATGGTATTAGATCCAAATAGTCTGTCCGAAAGACAGTTTTTGAACAACCTCTACTACAATTACAATCATTTTTCAGTAAGACGAATTGATATTGCAATAGATGATTTTAATGAAACACCCTATTTCACTCCTAATCAGCTTCTAAAGATTTGTCAGAAGAAACGCTTTATATATGGAAAAAGCACCTACTACAATACCTACGGAGATGAAACAATCGGCCAGACCTTATATTTGAGAAAACCCAATGATGACGAAAGACTTAGAATTTACGATAAACGCTTAGAACGAGCTGAGAAGCTCGGTATCAGCAAGCGGTATATAGAAAATTGGATAAGAACTGAGTTAGAACTTAGGAAAGAAAAAGCTCACTACTTCATTCAAGAATGGTTGCATTCAGAAATAGATCTTCTCAACTTTACCAAGGGATATCTCAAAGAAAAAGTGAGGTTCTATAGTGATAGCTATTTCTCAAAACCTTTGAGATCTTGGGAAAAGTTTTTAGGCCATTCAAAACCCGTCTCTATCATTATTTCAAAATCAAAAACAGAACTAGAACAAAAATTAGAATGGTTTACCTATAAAGGTTCAGGAGCTATTCTAAAAGCGTATAAATTTCTATACGACAATAACTTACTGCATGAGTATGAGAAAGCTAACTATCTCGCACTCAACAATATGGAATATCCACCAGATTTAGCAAGTGGATTAATAGAAAGAGCAATACTCTTTAAACGAGAGGATTTGATCCCTACAATCAAAGAAAATATTAAAAGGAGAAATTAACTATGGCAAAAATGCTTTCACAAAATGACTGGAATTTTAATAACATTGGAACAAAATTTGAATTGGATGAAGTCATTCCAAAATTTGAAACGGAAGTCCGAGCAGATGCAAACGGAGAAATTATCAAAAACCGAGATGGTAGCGAAAGACGTTTTAATACCGATAAAATCATTGGTTGGAAATACAATGTAACAATCAAGGATGGACAATTCAAAAAGAAATCAACCCAAGTCTCAGTAGACAATCCAGATGCCTTGGTTGATAATGACTATATCCAAGCAATGGATGAAGTACCAGTTACATTTGACAATTTACAAGCTACTATGATTAGCACGACAATGTATTACAAGGCTGATGCTATCCATTTAGTAGATGTAAAACAAAAATAAGTAAAATACAAGGGGAGTTAATCCTCCCCTTAGTTAATCTAATTAGAAAAGGAGATCACATGATTAAAACTGTAACAAAAGATGACCTTATCGAACTTGGATTTGCTCCAGGAACTGCAAGAAAGATTATCCATACCGGCAAATTACTATTAGTGAATCGTGGTTTTAACATCTACGATAACAAAAGGATTGGTACAATTCCAGCCAGTGTCGCAGAAGAACTATTAGGAATTGAACTCCAGAAAGAAGCGTAGCTTATGGCTTTACGTAAAAGTAGAGACGGAACTTGGATTGTTGATGTTTCCAATGGTATAAATCCAATATCTCTAAAACAACGTAGAATTGTAAGAAAAGGATTCAAAACTAAAAAAGAAGCATTGGAGGCCGAACAATACTTACGAAGTGTCGAACTTAAAGAAAAAAGTTTCAACTCAAAAATATCAATTGATATCCTTTATGATCTCTTAAAAGAAGAGGATAGAATAAACAACAGAAAACAAAGCTATATAGATACACAAGAAAACAACTATAACAGGCATATAAAAAACTATTTTGAAAAAGTTGATGATGTAGCTAAATTAACTTATGAAGATATCTATCAATTCAGAGAACATCTAAGAGATAAAAATACTCAAAACTCAGAAAAGAAGCTAAGTCCAAACACTATTAATAAAATTATAATTTTACTAAAGAAAATTCTGGATGTTGGATTAAGAAAGGGATTTTACAAGGAACATCCCGTAGGATTACTGAAAAAATTACCCATAGAAAAAGTAAAATTAAATTTCTGGACAGTAAAAGAATTTAAGCATTTCTTAACACTATTTAGCAACGATGAATACAATATAAAATTACTATTCACAGTTCTATTTTTTACTGGTCTAAGACTCGGAGAAGCTCTTGCTCTAACGTGGAAGGACATAGAGTTTTCTACAAATACAATCCATGTAAGTAAATCAATATACGTTAAAAAAGGTGAAGAACACATTAGTAGTACAAAGACAAAAGCTGGAACCCGAAGAATCATCATGAACACCAAACTAGTGGAGACACTAGAAGAATGGAGGCAAACACAGCATGAAAGATTAAAAGAATTTACAACCAACCTAGATGAT
This sequence comes from Streptococcus sp. CL6.35, assembly GCF_049737915.1. GTDB lineage: Bacteria > Bacillota > Bacilli > Lactobacillales > Streptococcaceae > Streptococcus. The sequence goes on from NZ_JBKOTU010000009.1 coordinate 53,630, forward strand.
CTACAGATATTTCAAAATAGCCCGATTACGATAACTAAGGATTCAATCGAAAAACAATATAAAAAAATATTACAAAGAGATAGTTCTTTAAAAAAAATAAGAATTCATGACTTCAGGCATTCACATGCTTCCCTACTAATAAACCAAGGAGAAGATTATCTTGTCGTAAAAGAAAGATTAGGACATGCTTCTATAACTACAACAATAGATACATACTCTCATTTGTATCCAAGCAAGCAACAAAAATTAGCGGATAAATTAGATGATTTGTTATAAAACTAGTAATTTTAAGTAACTCAGCGTTACAAATTCAACAAATAAAAGAAAAAGACAAGGTCCGAAAACCTTGTCTTTAATACTATACCGGCGGCCGGGGTCGAACCGGCACGTCCTTGCGGACACTGGATTTTGAGTCCAGCGCGTCTGCCAATTCCGCCACGCCGGCAAATAGTAACTGGGGTAGCTGGATTCGAACCAACGCATGAGGGAGTCAAAGTCCCTTGCCTTACCGCTTGGCTATACCCCAATAATATAAAATAGGCGAGTGATGGGGATCGAACCCACGCATGCCAGAGCCACAATCTGGTGTGTTAACCACTTCACCACACCCGCCATAATTCTATTAACACGGGCAGTAGGAATTGAACCCACACTGAAGGTTTTGGAGACCTTAGTTCTACCTTTAAACTATGCCCGTAAAATGGAAGGGGAGGGATTCGAACCCCCGAACCCGAAAGAGCGGATTTACAGTCCGCCGCGTTTAGCCTCTTCGCTACCCTTCCAAAATATAT
>NZ_JBKOTU010000010.1:0-40218 GCF_049737915.1 Streptococcus sp. CL6.35
TTCATTACTCAAGTCCTTTTTGATTACATAAATTGGGCGATAAAGACCACGATGATGATGATTGGAATGATGAAACGAAGAAGGAAGAGCCAGATTTGGAACAGTCCCTGTTTCCATGCTTTTTCATCGAGATGAAGTTCCTCCATTGCAAGAGCCTTTTTAAAGATATAGCCTGTAAAAAGTGAAAGGCAGAGAGCTCCAAATGGCATAAGGAGATTGGAAACCAAGAAGTCCATAGCATCAAAGAAGGTCTTCCCAAAAATATGAACATCCGCCATGACACCGTAAGATAGGGCTGAAGGGATTCCAAAGACAAAGGTCAAAATTCCTAAAATAACACTCCATTTGGCACGCTTGCTGTTGTCCTGATTGGTGATATTGCCTACATTGATTTCCAACATAACGACAGAAGAAGTGACCGTCGCAAAGAGGAAGAGCATGAGGAAGAGGATGTAGAAAATGGTTCCAAAAGGCATCTTGTCAAAGAGCTGAGGCAAGACGATAAAGAGCAGGCTCGGTCCCCCTTCAGATTGGATATTGAAGGCTGACATGGCTGGGAAAATGGCTAGACCCGCCATGATAGATACTGAAATATTCATGGCTACGATGGAAATCCCTGACTGGACTAGATTGGTTTTTTTGTCCAAATAAGAAGCATATGTCAGCATGGCTGTAACCCCTAGTGAGAGGGCAAAGAAAGATTGTCCCAGAGCATAGAGGAGACCAGCACTTGTCAGCTTAGAGAAGTCTGGTTTTAGGAAGTAAAGAACCCCTTCCATGGCATTTGGCAAACTGAGAGAGCGCCCAATGATCACAACAAAGATGATAAAGAGCAGGGGCATCATGACCTTTGAAGCTCTTTCAATCCCTTTTTGAACCCCACGTGATACAATAAAGATATTTAATAGGATAAAGGCTGCTTGAGCTCCTAGGGCAATGGCTGGATTTGAAATGATTGAAGTAAATAACTGAGCATAATCACCCGTTCCACCAAGTTGGAACAATTTTCCAAACTCAATGCCTAGATAGACTAAAATCCAGCCACCAATAACACTGTAAAACGATAAAAGGATAAAAAGGGCAAAGGCACCAATCCAACCGATAAAGTTGTACTTGCTATTCTTGCCCAGTTTTCCAAAGGTTTTGATAGCTGAGACACCAGCACTTCGGCCGAGGGCAAACTCAGCTAGCAAAAGGGGAAAACCGATTAGAATAGTGGAGATGAGAAAGACTAGTAAAAAGCCTCCTCCACCGTTAGCAGCAGTCATGTAAGGGAATTTCCAAACGGCACCAAGTCCGATGGCTGAACCAGCAGATGCTAGGATAAAGCCCAGTTTAGAACCCCATTGCGATTTTTCAGACATAGTTAAACTCCTAAAATTAGTATTACAAAAGAAAAAGCTACTGCCCTTGGCAAATAGCCTCATCAGTACTCAAAATGAGCCTTTCTTTCGATTGATAGACTTGACTATCCTATCATGTTTTCTAAGGTCTGTCAAGAAAACCATTTTCATGTTATGATAAAGTAAAAAATTTCGCAAAAACGCTTGACTCTGACCTAAGGGGAGGGGTTATACTATCAATGTAAGGAGGAAATCATGTACCATATAAAAGAAGCCGCGCAGCTTTCGGGTGTCTCTGTCAAGACCCTGCACCACTACGATAAGATAGGACTTTTGGTTCCTTTAAAGTCGGAAAACGGCTATCGAACCTACAGTCAGGAGGATTTGGAACGCCTTCAGGTTATTCTTTATTACAAATATCTAGGTTTTTCTTTAGAAAAAATAGCAGAGCTATTAAAGGAAGAAAGGGAAGATTTATTGCCTCATTTGACCAGGCAGTTGGACTATTTGATTCGAGAAAGGGAACATCTGAATACCTTGATTTCAACCTTGCAAAAAACCATTCAAGAACAAAAAGGAGAAAGAGAAATGAGCATTCAAGAGAAATTTGCTGGATTTAACTACCAAGACCATCAAAAATACCACCAAGAGGCGGTAGAGAAATATGGACAAGAAGTGATGGACCAAGCGCTCGAGCGCCAAAAAGGTCACGAAAACGAAGCTACGGCTGCCTTCAACCAAGTTTTTCGAGCCTTGTCACAAAATCTTCAAGCTGGACTGCCTGTAACAGCAACAGAAAACCAAGAAGAAGCTGCTAAACTCTTGCAAGCCATACGTACTTATGGATTTGATTGTACTATTGAAGTATTCGGTCATATTGGTAAAAGCTACGTCTATAACCCAGAGTTTAAGGAAAACATTGACAAATTTGGAATTGGAACAGCCCAGTACACATCAGATGTGATTGCCCACTATGTCCAAACTCAGACAAAATAAAATCGGAGGAGTATTCTTCCGATTTTTTCTAAATTCAAGCACTACTTGCTTAATAATTTTTCTACTACATTTAGTTTTCGCATGGTCAAATCTACATTGAAAAGCTTTTCAAGATAGTTGGTATGGAGTTTCTTTTGTTTTGCAGTTCTAGGGAGATAGAGGTAAAGACAATGGTTACCGATACAAATTTCTTCTTCACCGTAATCAATTTTCAATTTTTCTAAAGGGAGACTTTTAATAGATTCTTGATAAAAAATCACGTGTATACGGTCATAAAGATAGTGTTCTCCAAACGGGTTTTCTTGGACAATTTTTTTAAAATCACTTTTGTTCTTGATTACCATTTTTAAGTCAGCACCAATATTTTCATTTATTAGAGTATGGACACGTTCTCGTATTTTTTCTAAATCTAAGTCACTTTCAAGAATGATATTCCCACTTTGAATATAGGTTCGAACTTGTTGAAAACCAGCTTCTATCAAGATATCTACTAGATAAGACATTTTAGGGATAGCATTTTTTCCATTAGGAGTAACTCCCCTTAACAAGATAATATGTTCCAAAGTAGTTCCTTTCTTTTGGGGCTGATTTAGCCATTGAATAATTTAGATTTAGATTGGGTTTGATCCCGCCACCCAACCAGTGCAGAGGGCAGAAGTGATGTTAAACCCACCTGTGTGGGCATTGATATCCAGTACCTCGCCCGCAAAGTGGAGGCCAGGGACCAGCTTACTTTCTAGAGTTTTAGGATTGATTTCCTTGAGACTGACGCCACCCTTGGTAACAAATGACTTGGCAAGAGACATTTTACCAGTTACAGGAATTTTAAGTTCCTTGATGGACAGGTGAAGTTGATCGCATTCTTTTTCAGTCAACTGTTTGACTTTTTCAGGATAGCCTTGCACAAAAAATTCTGCCAAGCGTTCTGGCAACAAGGTTCTTAAAGCATTTTTTAGAGATTTTTCCCTATTTTCTTCTAGAAATGTAGCCAAGTCCTTCTCAGAAAGTTGAGGCAAAACATCTAGCGAGAGAACCTCCCCACCCTTGACAAAACTAGACATACGCAGGGCAGCAGGACCAGATAAACCAAAGTGGGTAAAGAGCAAATCGTGAGTGATGACATGCTTGTCATAACTTAGGGTCACGTCATCTAAGGAAATTCCCTGTAAGGCCTTATGTGGAAAATCTGTCACCAAAGGACTTTCAGCGGCCTCAAGCTCGGTAATGGTATGTTTGAAATGACGAGCAATCTCGTGACCAAAACCAGTTGAACCAGTGGAAGGATAGGATTTTCCACCAGTTGTGACAATGAGTTTATCACAAGTGAAGGTTTGGTCAGTTGATTTAAGGATAAACTGGTCGTCTACCTTTTTAACCGAAACAATTTCTGTTTGAGTAGCAACTTGACCACCTAGTTGAGCGATTTTCTTTTCCAAGGCTTCGATAATGGTTCGCGATTTGTCGCTGGCCGGAAAGACGCGGCCGTGGTCTTCGACCTTAAGTTTAACACCATTTTCTGTAAAAAAGTTGATGATATCATGGTTATCAAATTGGGAGAAGACACTATAAAGGAAGCGTCCGTTCCCAGGGATTCCAGCTAGTAGGTCATCTAGAGTTCCGTTGTTGGTTACATTGCACCGTCCCCCACCAGTCCCAGCTAATTTTTTTCCAAGTTTCCGATTTTTTTCGATGAGGAGGGTTTTCTGTCCATAAAAACTACTGGAAATCGTAGCCATCATACCAGCAGGACCTCCACCGATGACAATAGTATCAAAATGTTTCATAGCTCTATTGTACCATAAAAAAACAAGAGATGATGGTCACCTCTTGTCAAGAATGCAATTAATCAATTTCATATCCCATCAGCAAACCACCATCTTCTGCATAGAAACTGCAGAGACCAGAGGTTGGGAGAATTTTAATATTCGCCTGTGGGAAGGTTTCACGGATTCGCTCTGAGAGCTGTTGGCAACATTTCTCGTTATTGCGTTGGGCCATGACAATACGACCACCAGCATATCCAGCCTTGACTAACTCTTCATAGGCTGCCTGAATCGATTTCTTTGGTCCTCTTGCTTTTTGTAGCAATTCGAGGGTTCCAGTTTCACTAGCTTCCCCGACCATACGGATGTTGAGAAGGCCAACGACCGTACCGATAAGCTTGCTCAAACGGCCGTTCTTCACCAAGTTATCGACTTTAGCTAGTACAAAGAGCAATTTGGTTTTTTCTTGATAGGCAGTGATAGCTTCAACCACTTCTTCAAAAGATAAGCCCTGGTCAATCAAGTCATTCAATTTTTCTACGAGCAAGTCAACTTCCCCACCAGCAGACAAACTATCAATTACATGAATTTTAGTATCAGGATGTTCTTCCAGATAAATATTCTTAGCTAGTTGAGCACTATTGTGACTGCCAGAAAGAGTACCTGTGATAGTTACTAGGAAAATGTTTTTGGCTCCTTCAAATGCTCGCAAATAATCATCTGGGCTTGGACAAGCTGATTTTGAAGCTTCTGCAGTTGCATACATGGTTTCCATCATTTGGTCAATGTCAAGACTGGCATCATCAACAAAGACCTGGTCAGCTACTTGAATGGTTAAGGGGACACTTACAAAGGTCGTGTCAATAGCTGGTCTTGCCAGCTGACGATAATCACAACCAGAGTCAGCAATAATCTTCCAAGTCATAGAAATTCTCCATCTTTGTCAGTTATACATTGACAAAGGTTCTGTCTTTTTTTACAATTATATCATGAAAACCCTTGAAACAAAAGCCTTATCTGTCTGTTGTGACAAGTAGAAAGAAAATGTTATGTCTGAACGTAGAATCTCTGAAAAATCTCTTGAAAATCTCAGAAAATCAAACCAAGAATCCAATCTTTTAACCAGAGAAGCAATTGAAACAGCCCTCTTGCAGCTCTTGGAAAAAAAGGACTTGACCAAGATTAGTATTTCAGAATTGGTCAAACGTGCAGGCGTTTCGCGTGCGGCCTTTTATCGCAATTATGATTCCAAAGAGGAGATTTTAGAAAGCGTCTTCAAACGAACTGTCCACAATATTATGGAACAGCTGCATCATTACGATTTAAAGACAGATCTTTATCTGGTCTGGGTTCACCTTTTCCGAGAAGCAAGAAAGGAAGCCAGAGTGATTCAACTGGCCTTGGATTACCATCTGGAAAAAATCTTTATCCAAGCCATGCAGGAATTTCTAGAAAAATACCATGGGAAATCAAAAGGTGTCAGCTCTTATCTTCATTCCTTCTGGAGTTCAGCCATCGTCTCAGTCCTTTTAAAATGGATCAAGGATGGCATGAAGGTACCTGCTGAAAAGATTGCGGATTTACGGTTACCATTTTTTAAAAAATAGAGAAAAAGGAGAAGAGATATGACTGAAAAAAGACTGGCCTGGGATGAGTATTTTGCAGCCCAAGCATTACTAATTGCCAATCGTTCCACTTGTAAACGTGCCAAAGTGGGTGCAATTCTGGTTAAGGATAATAAAGTTATTTCCACTGGTTATAATGGTTCGGTGTCAGGTACCGAGCATTGTATTGACCACGAATGTCTGGTCATTGAAGGTCACTGTGTTCGTACCCTTCACGCTGAGGTCAATGCTGTCCTTCAAGGTGCAGAACGTGGTATTCCTAAAGGCTTTACAGCCTATGTGACCCATTTTCCTTGTCTGAACTGTACAAAACAATTGCTTCAGGTCGGCTGCAAGCGCGTGGTTTATATCAACCAGTACCGAATGGACGACTACGCCCAATACCTTTATCAAGAAAAGGGAACAGAATTGACTCATTTACCACTTGAGACAGTACAGGCCGCTCTTAAAGAAGCAGATCTAATGTAAAAATTATCAAAAATAAATGGTTTAGAAAGATTTTTAAACCGTTTTTTGGTATAATAAGAAGAATAAATTGAAAGAAGGAATTCCAAAAATGGGAAAAATTGAAGTTATTAATCATCCACTGATTCAACACAAATTGTCAATCTTGCGTCGTACAGATACTTCTACAAAAGCTTTTCGTGAGCTAGTAGATGAGATTGCAATGTTGATGGGGTATGAAGTACTTCGTGATCTTCCACTAGAAGATGTGGAAATCGAAACACCAATCACAAAAACAGTTCAAAAACAATTGGCAGGTAAGAAATTAGCCATCGTTCCAATCTTGCGTGCAGGTATCGGGATGGTCGATGGGCTCTTGAGCTTAGTTCCAGCTGCTAAAGTTGGCCACATTGGTATGTACCGTGATGAAGAAACGCTTCAACCAGTTGAGTACTTGGTGAAATTACCTGAAGATATTGACCAACGTCAAATTTTTGTGGTAGACCCAATGTTGGCAACAGGTGGATCAGCAATCTTGGCTGTTGACTCTCTTAAAAAACGTGGTGCATCAAATATCAAATTTGTCTGCCTTGTATCTGCTCCAGAAGGTGTTAAAGCCCTTCAAGAAGCTCATCCAGATGTAGAAATCTTTACAGCAGCCTTGGATGAACGCTTGAACGAACACGGTTATATCGTTCCAGGTCTTGGAGATGCTGGGGACCGCTTGTTCGGTACAAAATAAAATAAAAAAGAGATTGACTTGGAAAAGGATTTCCAGTCACGAAAGGAGGTTGAATTTTTGTTTCTGTCTAATGAAAACAGAGCAAAAATTTGACCTTTTTTGACCAAGATATTATAATAGTCTTATCTTCAGTCATTTGACCAACAAAATTAAAACTCAAAAGGAGAAATAAATGATTCCTGTAGTTATTGAACAAACAAGCCGTGGAGAACGTTCCTACGATATTTACTCACGTCTTCTTAAAGACCGCATCATTATGCTGACAGGTCCAGTTGAAGACAACATGGCTAACTCTGTTATTGCTCAGTTGCTTTTCTTGGATGCCCAAGATAGTACAAAAGATATTTACCTTTATGTCAATACACCTGGTGGTTCCGTTTCAGCTGGTTTGGCAATCGTTGATACCATGAACTTTATTAAGGCAGATGTCCAAACCATTGTTATGGGAATGGCAGCATCTATGGGGACGGTCATTGCATCAAGTGGAGCAAAAGGCAAACGTTTCATGCTTCCAAATGCAGAGTATATGATCCACCAACCAATGGGTGGTACAGGTGGAGGTACTCAGCAAACCGATATGGCGATCGCTGCAGAACACTTGCTTAAAACTCGTAATACCTTGGAAAAAATCTTGGCTGAAAATTCAGGTCAGTCAATCGAAAAAGTTCACGCAGATGCAGAACGCGATAACTGGATGAGTGCCCAAGAAACACTTGAATATGGCTTTATTGATGAAATCATGGCCAACAATTCATTGAATTAATGATCAAAGAAGGCAAACTCGACTGGGTTTGCTTTTTTTGGTATAATAGGGGGAGATTTCTTAGAAAGAGGATTTATCATGTTTGAAAAAGTCAATCGATCTGGCTTGATTATCTATCTTTACTATAATCGTGATGCCAAAAAATTGCAGGATTATGGAGATATTACCTATCATTCCAAGAAACATCGTTACTTACAACTCTATGTTCCAACTCAAGAAGTGGAGCAATTGGTCGGACACTTGAGCAAGGAAAAATTTATCAAAAAAGTGAGAGTTTGTCATATCCAAGAGCTGGAAACACCCTTTGTGGGCAATCTTTATCGAGAGGAAAACGTTATCATCGAAAAAGTTCAAGAAAAGTGTTGACAATTTTCTGATAATTCGGTATATTCTTAACATGCTATTTATTTAAGAAATAAGGAGACAAAAAAGATGAAGAAAAAATTTGCCCTATCGTTTGTGGCGCTTGCAAGTGTAGCACTTCTTGCAGCCTGTGGAGAAGTGAAGTCTGGAGCGTCAAACGCTGCTGGTAACTCAGTAGATGAAAAGACAATCAAAATCGGATTTAACTTTGAAGAATCAGGTTCCTTAGCTGCATATGGAACAGCTGAACAAAAAGGTGCCCAACTTGCTGTTGATGAAATCAATGCCGCAGGAGGTATCGACGGAAAACAAATCGAAGTAGTTGATAAAGATAACAAGTCTGAAACAGCTGAGGCGGCTTCAGTAACAACGAACCTTGTAACTCAATCTAAAGTATCAGCAGTCGTAGGGCCTGCGACATCTGGTGCAACTGCAGCTGCGGTAGCGAACGCTACAAAAGCAGGTGTTCCATTGATTTCACCAAGTGCGACTCAAGATGGATTGACTAAAGGTCAAGATTACCTCTTTATCGGAACTTTCCAAGATAGCTTCCAAGGAAAGATTATCTCAAACTATGTTTCAAACAAATTAAACGCTAAGAAAGTTGTTCTTTACACTGACAATGCCAGCGACTATGCTAAAGGTATTGCCAAAGCTTTCCGTGAAACTTACAAGGGTGAAATCGTTGCAGATGAAACTTTCGTAGCAGGTGACACAGACTTCCAAGCAGCTTTGACAAAAATCAAAGATAAAGACTTTGATGCGATCGTTCTTCCTGGTTACTACAATGAGGCTGGTAAGATTGTAAACCAAGCGCGTGGTATGGGAATTGACAAACCAATCGTTGGTGGTGATGGATTCAATGGTGAAGAGTTTGTACAACAAGCAACTGCTGAAAAAGCATCAAACATCTACTTTATCTCAGGCTTCTCAACTACTGTAGAAGTTTCGGCTAAAGCAAAAGCCTTCCTTGACGCATACCGTGCTAAGTACAATGAAGAGCCTTCAACATTTGCAGCCTTGGCTTATGACTCAGTTCACCTTGTAGCAAATGCAGCAAAAGGTGCTAAAAACTCAGGTGAAATCAAGGATAACCTTGCTAAAACAAAAGACTTTGAAGGTGTAACTGGTCAAACAAGCTTCGATGCAGACCACAACACAGTCAAAACTGCTTACATGATGACCATGAACAATGGTAAGGTTGAAGCAGCAGAAGTTGTAAAACCATAATAGAAAATGTTGAAATAGGGAATGAGCCTTTGACTCACTCCCTGTTTCGATGTTTAATACTCTTCAAAAATCAAATTCAAACTGCGTCAACGTCGCCTTGCCGTACTCAAGTACAGCCTGTGGCTAGTTTCCTAGTTTGCTCTTTGATTTTTATTGAGTATAAGAACTTATAAAAAGTGAGGGAAAACCCTCGAAATTATAAATAGAAAGAGTGAATCTTATGCTCCAACAACTAGTAAATGGTTTGATTCTAGGTAGTGTTTATGCGCTGTTAGCCCTAGGATATACCATGGTTTACGGAATTATCAAGCTCATCAACTTCGCCCACGGTGATATTTATATGATGGGAGCCTTTATCGGTTATTTCTTGATTAATTCTTTCCAAATGAATTTCTTTGTAGCTCTTATTGTAGCTATGTTAGCGACAGCCATTCTTGGTGTCGTGATTGAGTTCCTTGCTTACCGACCTTTGCGTCACTCTACTCGTATTGCTGTTTTGATTACGGCTATTGGGGTTTCTTTCCTATTGGAGTATGGGATGGTCTATCTGGTTGGTGCCAATACCCGTGCCTTCCCTCAAGCGATTCAAACAGTTCGCTATGATTTGGGACCAATCAGCTTAACAAATGTGCAGTTAATGATCTTGGCCATTTCCTTGATTTTGATGATTTTGTTACAAGTCATTGTCCAAAAAACAAAGATGGGGAAAGCCATGCGTGCTGTATCTGTAGATAGCGATGCGGCACAATTGATGGGGATCAATGTAAACCGTACTATCAGCTTTACCTTTGCTTTGGGTTCAGCTCTTGCTGGTGCAGCTGGTGTTCTGATTGCCCTCTATTATAACTCTCTTGAGCCTTTGATGGGGGTTACTCCAGGTCTTAAGTCTTTCGTTGCCGCAGTACTTGGTGGTATCGGGATTATTCCTGGTGCGGCTCTTGGTGGTTTTGTGATTGGTTTATTGGAAACTTTTGCGACAGCCTTTGGAATGTCAGACTTCCGTGATGCCATTGTTTATGGAATCCTGTTGTTGATCTTGATTGTCCGCCCAGCAGGTATTCTTGGTAAAAATGTGAAAGAGAAGGTGTAAACGATGAAGGAAAATTTAAAAGTTAATATTCTATGGTTACTCCTTTTATTAGCTGGCTATGGCTTGATTAGTGTACTGGTTTCAGTCGGAGTACTCAACCTATTCTATGTACAGATTTTACAACAAATTGGAATTAATATTATTTTGGCTGTTGGTCTCAACTTAATCGTTGGTTTTTCAGGACAATTTTCACTTGGGCATGCTGGTTTCATGGCGATTGGTGCCTATGCCGCTGCTATTATTGGATCTAAATCACCAACCTACGGTGCCTTCTTTGGAGCTATGCTGATAGGGGCTTTGCTTTCAGGAGCAGTTGCCTTGCTTGTCGGAATTCCAACCTTGCGCTTGAAGGGGGATTACCTTGCGGTGGCGACTCTAGGTGTTTCTGAAATTATCCGTATCTTTATCATCAATGGTGGAAGCCTTACAAATGGTGCGGCAGGTATCTTGGGAATTCCTAACTTTACAACTTGGCAAATGGTATACTTCTTTGTCGTGATTACAACCATTGCAACCTTGAACTTCTTGCGTAGTCCAATTGGTCGTTCAACCCTCTCCGTTCGTGAAGATGAAATCGCTGCAGAGTCAGTCGGTGTTAATACAACTAAAATTAAAATCATCGCTTTTGTCTTTGGTGCCATTACTGCAAGTATTGCAGGGTCACTTCAGGCAGGATTTATCGGGTCTGTTGTACCGAAAGATTACACATTCATTAACTCAATCAACGTATTGATTATTGTTGTATTTGGTGGACTTGGTTCCATTACAGGTGCGATTGTTTCAGCTATTGTCCTTGGAATTTTGAATATGCTTCTCCAAGATGTTGCTAGCGTGCGTATGATTATCTACGCTTTGGCCTTGGTATTGGTAATGATTTTCAGACCAGGTGGACTCCTTGGAACATGGGAATTGAGCCTATCACGTTTCTTTAAAAAATCTAAGAAGGAGGAACAAAACTAATGGCATTACTTGAAGTAAAACAGTTAACCAAACATTTTGGCGGTCTAACAGCTGTTGGAGATGTGACTCTTGAATTGAACGAAGGGGAACTGGTTGGATTAATCGGTCCAAATGGAGCTGGGAAAACCACCCTTTTCAACCTCTTGACGGGTGTTTATGAACCAAGCGAGGGAACAGTAACCCTTGATGGTCACCTTTTGAATGGAAAGGCACCTTATAAGATTGCCTCTTTGGGACTTGGACGTACTTTCCAAAATATTCGACTCTTTAAAGATTTAACAGTTTTGGACAATGTTTTGATTGCTTTTGGCAACCATCACAAACAACATGTTTTTGCTAGTTTTTTGCGCTTACCAGCTTTTTACAAGAGTGAAAAAGAATTAAAGGCTAAAGCCTTGGAATTGTTGAAAATCTTTGATTTAGATGGTGATGCAGAAACGCTTGCTAAAAATCTTGCCTACGGACAACAACGTCGTTTGGAAATTGTTCGTGCCCTCGCTACGGAACCTAAAATTCTCTTTTTAGATGAACCAGCTGCAGGTATGAATCCTCAGGAAACAGCAGAATTGACTGAGTTAATTCGTCGTATCAAAGATGAATTTAAGATTACGATCATGCTGATTGAACACGATATGAATCTGGTCATGGAAGTAACAGAACGCATCTACGTACTTGAATATGGTCGTTTGATTGCTCAGGGAACTCCAGACGAAATTAAGACCAATAAACGCGTTATCGAAGCTTATCTAGGAGGTGAAGCCTAATGTCTATGTTAAAAGTTGATAATCTTTCTGTGCATTACGGTATGATCCAAGCAGTCCGTGATGTAAGCTTTGAAGTGAATGAAGGAGAAGTTGTTTCCCTTATCGGTGCCAATGGTGCAGGTAAGACAACCATTCTCCGTACCTTGTCTGGTTTGGTTCGACCAAGTTCAGGAAAGATTGAATTTTTAGGTCAAGAAATCCAAAAAATGCCGGCTCAGAAAATCGTGGCAGGTGGTCTTTCACAAGTTCCAGAAGGACGCCACGTTTTCCCTGGCTTAACTGTTATGGAAAATCTAGAAATGGGAGCTTTCTTAAAGAAAAATCGTGAAGAAAATCAAGCTAACTTGAAGAAGGTTTTCTCACGTTTCCCACGTCTTGAAGAACGGAAGAACCAGGATGCAGCCACTCTTTCAGGAGGAGAACAACAAATGCTTGCCATGGGACGCGCTCTTATGTCAACACCAAAACTTCTTCTCTTAGATGAACCATCAATGGGACTTGCCCCAATCTTTATTCAAGAGATTTTTGATATCATTCAAGACATCCAGAAACAAGGAACAACTGTCCTCTTGATTGAACAAAATGCCAATAAGGCACTCGCAATCTCTGACCGAGGTTATGTACTGGAAACAGGAAAAATCGTTCTATCAGGAACAGGAAAAGAACTCGCCTCATCAGAAGAAGTCAGAAAAGCATATCTAGGTGGCTAAAACAATCCAGTGGATTGTTTTAGTCGGCAGATAGAGATTGCAGAGCAATCATCGCATAGTCCGGGGGACCTTTTTAGTCGGCAGATAGAGATTGCGAAGCAATTCTCATCTGCACTGGAAGGTTAGCTTCTAATCATTGAAACAAAACAGAATGAAGCTGTCTATCCTTCATTCACGGAGCTCGATTTTAGAGCTCTTTTTGCTAGCTTATTCATACTTTTCTGAATTTTGAAAAAGAAATGTAAGCGTTTGATAGATTTACAAAAAGATTGTATAATAGGGATAAGAATAGAAAAGGAGAAGTCTCATGGCAGTTAAAGATTTTATGACCCGCAAGGTAGTTTATATTAGTCCAGATACAACAGTATCTCATGCAGCAGATTTAATGAGAGAGCAAGGATTACACCGCTTGCCTGTTATCGAAAATGATCAATTGGTTGGTTTGGTGACTGAGGGCACCATTGCCCAAGCTAGTCCATCCAAGGCAACAAGTCTTTCTATCTATGAGATGAACTATCTTCTAAATAAGACAAAAGTAAAAGATGTGATGATTCGTGATGTTGTCACTGTTTCAGGCTATGCGAGTCTAGAGGATGCAACTTATCTGATGTTGAAAAACAAGATTGGTATTCTTCCTGTCGTAGATAACCATCAAGTCTATGGGGTTATTACGGACCGTGACGTTTTCCAAGCCTTTCTTGAAATCGCAGGTTATGGCGAAGAAGGGATTCGTGTACGCTTTGTTACGGAAAATGAAGTTGGTGTACTCGGAAAGATTGTTTCTTTGATTGTAGAAGAAAATTTGAATATCTCGCATACAGTCAATATTCCGCGTAAGGATGGTAAGGTGATTATCGAAGTTCAAATCGATGGATCAATTGATTTACCAGCCTTGAAAGAAAAATTTGAATCAGAGAATATTCAAGTAGAAGAGATTACTCGTACCTCAGCAAAAGTCTTGTAAGAAGGGAAGCCGAAAGGCTTCTTTTTACGTGTTATAAGGGATTAGAGCAAAAGATGGAAAGAAATGATAAAATATGCTATAATGAAATGATGTAAAAAAGGAGTATTTATGGACATTTCAGAAATTCGTCAGAAAATTGACGCAAATCGTGAAAAATTAGCTTCTTTCAGGGGGTCTCTTTGACCTCGAAGGCTTAGAGGAAGAGATTGCCATCTTGGAAAACAAGATGACAGAACCTGATTTTTGGAACGATAATATCGCGGCCCAAAAAACGTCGCAAGAATTAAATGAATTAAAAAACACTTACAATACCTTCCATAAGATGGAAGAGGTGCAGGATGAAGTTGAAATTTTATTGGACTTTTTAGCAGAAGACGAGTCAGTGCATGATGAACTGGTCGAACAGTTATCCGAACTTGATAAGATGATGACCAGTTACGAGATGACCTTGCTCTTGTCAGAACCTTATGACCATAATAATGCGATTTTGGAAATCCATCCAGGATCCGGTGGTACTGAGGCTCAGGACTGGGGTGATATGTTGCTTCGTATGTACACTCGCTATGGAAATGCTAAAGGCTTTAAAGTGGAAGTATTGGATTACCAAGCAGGAGATGAAGCTGGTATCAAGTCAGTAACCTTATCTTTTGAAGGACCTAATGCCTATGGTCTTCTCAAGTCAGAAATGGGTGTACACCGTTTGGTACGAATTTCACCATTTGACTCTGCTAAACGTCGCCACACCTCTTTCACATCTGTAGAAGTGATGCCAGAATTGGATGATACTATTGAAGTAGAAATCCGTGAAGATGATATCAAGATGGATACTTTCCGTTCAGGTGGTGCTGGTGGACAAAACGTCAACAAGGTTTCCACAGGTGTGCGTTTGACACACATTCCTACGGGAACTGTCGTTCAGTCAACAGTCGATCGTACCCAGTATGGAAATAGAGATCGTGCCATGAAGATGTTGCAGGCTAAGCTCTATCAAATGGAGCAGGAGAAGAAAGCTGCGGAAGTCGATTCCCTCAAGGGTGAGAAAAAGGAAATCACATGGGGAAGTCAAATTCGTTCTTATGTTTTCACGCCATATACTATGGTAAAAGACCATCGAACTAACTTTGAAGTTGCACAAGTAGATAAGGTTATGGATGGAGACCTAGATGGTTTTATTGATGCCTATCTCAAGTGGAGAATCAGCTAAGATAGAAAGGAACTCACATGTCAATTATTGAAATGAGAGATGTCGTCAAAAAATACGACAACGGAACGACTGCCCTACGTGGTGTTTCGGTCAGCATTCAACCAGGAGAATTTGCCTATATCGTAGGTCCGTCAGGAGCTGGAAAATCAACCTTTATTCGTTCTTTGTACCGCGAAGTAAAAATCGAAAAAGGAAGCTTATCTGTTGCTGGTTTTAATCTGGTTAAAATTAAAAAGAAAGATGTCCCTCTCCTACGTCGTAGTGTTGGGGTTGTCTTCCAAGATTATAAGCTCTTACCAAAGAAAACCGTTTATGAAAATATTGCTTATGCAATGGAGGTAATTGGAGAAAGTCGCCGTAATATCAAAAAACGTGTTATGGAAGTTTTAGACTTGGTTGGATTGAAGCATAAGGTTCGTTCTTTCCCAAATGAACTTTCAGGGGGAGAACAACAGCGTATTGCGATTGCGCGTGCTATTGTAAATAATCCTAAAGTATTGATTGCGGACGAACCAACAGGAAACTTGGACCCAGATAATTCATGGGAAATCATGAATTTGTTGGAACGCATCAATCTCCAAGGTACAACTGTCTTGATGGCTACCCACAACAGTCAGATTGTAAATACCTTGCGCCACCGTGTCATTGCCATTGAAAATGGCCGTGTCGTTCGTGACGAAGCTAAAGGAGAATATGGATACGATGATTAGTAGATTTTTTCGCCATTTATTTGAATCGTTAAAAAGTTTGAAACGAAATGGCTGGATGACAGTAGCTGCTGTTAGTTCAGTTATGATTACTTTGACCTTGGTTGCAATATTTGCATCTGTTATCTTTAATACGGCTAAACTAGCTACAGATATCGAAAATAATGTCCGAGTAATGGTATACATTCGTAAGGACGTAGCTGATAATAGTGAGACGATTGAAAAAGAAGGTCAAACTGTTACAAATAACGACTACCATAAGGTATATGATGCTTTGAAAGGTATGTCAACCGTTAAAAGTGTTACGTTTTCAAGTAAAGAAGAACAATATGAAAAGTTGACAGAAACAATGGGGGACAACTGGAAAATCTTTGAAGGCGATGCCAATCCTCTTTATGATGCATATATCGTTGATACAAATACACCCAGTGATGTAAAGACAGTAGCAGAAGAAGCTAAAAAAATCGAAGGTGTATCAGAAGTTCAAGATGGTGGTGCTAATACAGAACGCTTGTTTAAGTTAGCCTCATTTATTCGTGTCTGGGGACTAGTTATCGCTGGATTATTGATTTTCATTGCGGTGTTCTTGATTTCTAATACTATACGTATCACCATTATTTCACGAAGCCGTGAAATTCAAATCATGCGTTTAGTAGGTGCTAAGAATGGCTATATCCGCGGACCTTTCTTGCTTGAAGGTGCCTTCATTGGTTTGCTTGGAGCAACACTTCCATCAGTTCTGGTATTTATTGTCTATAAAATGGTTTACCAATCGGTTAATAAGTCATTGGTTGGTCAGAACCTTTCAATGATATCACCAGAAGTATTCAGTCCACTGATGATTGCTCTATTATTTGTGATTGGAATTTTTATCGGTTCAATCGGATCAGGAATTTCAATGCGCCGATTCCTGAAAATCTAAAATAAAATAGAAGTATATTTGAGGAGATTTTAATATCTCCTTTTTTACTACAAAAATTTTAGAAAAAAGTCTACTTTTTTTATAAAAGCCTTTACAAAAAAAATTAAAGTGGTATAATTAAATTATAGAAAGTGCAAACGTTTTCGTAAAACGTTTGCCTAAATAAAAATAAAGGAGATTTGAATGATGAAAGATACATTCAAAAATGTCTTGTCTTTCGAGTTTTGGCAAAAATTCGGTAAGGCTTTGATGGTGGTTATCGCGGTTATGCCGGCTGCTGGTTTGATGATTTCAATCGGTAAGTCTATCGTAATGATTAACCCAACTTTTGCACCACTTGTAGTTACAGGTGGAATTCTTGAGCAAATTGGTTGGGGGGTTATCGGTAACCTTCACATTTTGTTTGCCCTAGCAATTGGAGGAAGCTGGGCTAAAGAACGTGCTGGTGGTGCTTTCGCCGCTGGTCTTGCCTTCATCTTGATTAACCGTATCACTGGTACAATCTTTGGTGTATCAGGAGATATGTTGAAAAATCCAGATGCTATGGTCACAACTCTCTTTGGTGGTTCAATCAAAGTTGCTGATTACTTCATTAGTGTTCTTGAAGCTCCAGCATTGAACATGGGTGTGTTTGTAGGGATTATCTCAGGTTTTGTAGGGGCAACTGCTTACAATAAATACTACAACTTCCGTAAACTTCCTGATGCACTTTCATTCTTCAACGGGAAACGTTTCGTACCATTTGTAGTTATTCTTCGTTCAGCAATCGCTGCAATTCTACTTGCTGCCTTCTGGCCAGTAGTTCAAACAGGTATCAATAGCTTTGGTATCTGGATTGCCAACTCACAAGAAACTGCTCCAATCCTTGCACCATTCTTGTATGGTACTTTGGAACGTTTGCTCTTGCCATTTGGTCTTCACCATATGTTGACTATCCCAATGAACTACACAGCTCTTGGTGGTACTTATGACATTTTAACTGGTGCAGCTAAAGGTACTCAAGTATTTGGTCAAGACCCACTATGGCTTGCATGGGTAACAGACCTTGTTAACCTTAAAGGTACAGATGCAAGTCACTACCAACAATTGTTAGATACTGTTCACCCAGCTCGTTTCAAAGTTGGACAAATGATCGGTTCATTCGGTATCTTGATGGGTATGATCGTTGCTATCTACCGTAATGTCGATGCTGATAAGAAACATCAATATAAAGGTATGATGATTGCGACAGCTCTTGCAACATTCTTGACAGGGGTTACTGAACCAATCGAATACATGTTCATGTTTGTAGCAACACCTATGTATCTTGTTTACTCACTTGTTCAAGGTGCTGCCTTCGCTATGGCTGACGTAGTAAACCTACGTGTCCACTCATTCGGTTCAATTGAATTCTTGACTCGTACACCACTAGCAATTAATGCTGGTATTGGTATGGATATCGTTAACTTTATCTGGGTAACTGTTCTCTTTGCCGTAATCATGTACTTTATCGCAAACTTCATGATTCAAAAATTCAACTACGCAACTCCAGGACGTAACGGAAATTACGAAACTGCTGAAGGTTCAGAAGAAGCTAGTAGCGAAGTGAAAGTTGCAGCAGGCTCTCAAGCTGTAAACATTATTAACCTTCTTGGTGGACGTGCAAACATCGTTGATGTTGATGCATGTATGACTCGTCTTCGTGTAACTGTAAAAGATGCTGACAAAGTCGGTGATGCAGAACAATGGAAAGCAGAAGGAGCTATGGGTCTTGTCATGAAAGGACAAGGAGTTCAAGCTATCTACGGTCCAAAAGCAGACGTATTGAAATCTGATATCCAAGATATCCTTGATTCAGGTGAAATCATTCCTGAAACTCTTCCAAGCCAAATGACTGAAGCACAACAAAACACTGTTCACTTCAAAGGTCTTACTGAGGAAGTTTACTCAGTAGCAGATGGTCAAGTTGTTGCTTTGGAACAAGTGAAAGATCCAGTATTTGCTCAAAAAATGATGGGTGATGGATTTGCTGTAGAACCTGCAAATGGAAACATTGTATCTCCAGTTTCAGGTACTGTATCAAGCATCTTCCCTACAAAACATGCTCTTGGTCTTGTGACTGAAGCAGGTCTTGAAGTATTGGTTCACATTGGTTTGGACACAGTAAGTCTTGAAGGTAAACCATTTACAGTTCATGTTGCTGAAGGACAAAAAGTTGCAGCAGGAGATCTCCTTGTCACAGCTGACTTGGATGCTATCCGTGCAGCAGGTCGTGAAACTTCAACAGTGGTTGTCTTCACAAATGCTGAAGCTATTAAATCAGTTAAATTAGAACAAACAGGTTCTCTTGCAGCTAAAACAGCAGTTGCTAAAGTAGAATTGTAATACACTTGAGGTTGGAAGCTGTTTTCCAACCTCTTGTTTTGGGAGAAAAGCATGAAATTTTTAACACTCAATACTCATAGCTGGATGGAAAAAGAAGCTGAGGAAAAATTCCAGCTCTTGCTTGAGGATATTCTTGATAAAGACTATGATTTGATTTGTTTCCAAGAAATCAATCAGGAGATCACTTCGCTAGAGGTGGAGGTGAATGACTTTTATCAAGCTTTGCCAGCAGCAGAGCCTATTCACCAAGATCACTATGTTAGACTTTTGGTTGAAAAGTTGTCAGAGCAAGGAAAAAATTACTATTGGACTTGGGCCTATAACCATATTGGTTATGACCGCTATCATGAAGGTGTGGCTATCTTGTCTAAAACACCTATTGAAGCAAGAGAAATTTTGGTTTCAGATGTGGATGATCCAACAGACTATCATACTCGCCGTGTCGCCCTGGCTGAAACTGTAGTCGATGGTAATGAACTTGCAGTTGCCAGTGTCCACCTTTCTTGGTGGGATAAAGGTTTCCAAGAAGAATGGGCACGAATTGAGGCTGTCTTGAAAGAATTGAACAAGCCGCTTTTGCTAGCTGGAGATTTCAACAACCCAGCTGGTCAGGAAGGTTACCAAGCTATTTTAGCTAGTCCA
Source organism: Streptococcus sp. CL6.35 (assembly GCF_049737915.1). Taxonomy (GTDB): domain Bacteria; phylum Bacillota; class Bacilli; order Lactobacillales; family Streptococcaceae; genus Streptococcus. The sequence goes on from NZ_JBKOTU010000010.1 coordinate 19,597, forward strand.
TTAGGCTTACAAGACGCATTTGAAGTTGCTCAAGAGAAAAGTGGTAGCTATACTGTTCCACCAGAAATTGATGGATGGAAGGGGAACACTGAACCCCTTCGAATCGACTATGTTTTTACTACCAAGGAGTTAGCGGTGGAAAATTTACATGTCGTATTTGATGGTAACAAGAGTCCACAAGTGAGTGATCACTATGGCTTGAATGCTATTTTAAACTGGAAATAATGACTGAAAAGAGGTTGGGATTCACAAATTCCAGCCTTTTTTACTAGAGAAGCTACTAGAAATAGCCTAAATAAGTGAGACTACTGAAATGGAATAAAATATGGTATAATTGATAGGATAGATAGAATCGAGGATATTATGTCATTTACGAAATTTCAATTTAAAAAATATATTAGTGAAGCCTTGGAGGAGTTGAAATTTACAACTCCAACAGAGGTGCAAGACAAGTTGATTCCTATTGTTTTGACAGGTCGTGACCTAGTCGGTGAATCAAAAACAGGTTCGGGTAAGACTCACACTTTCCTATTGCCGATTTTCCAGCAATTAGATGAAGCCGACGATAGTGTTCAAGCAGTCATTACTGCACCGAGCCGTGAATTAGCTACTCAAATTTACCAAGCAGCCCGTCAGATTGCAGCCCACTCAGATGTCGAAGTTCGTGTGGTTAATTATGTGGGTGGTACGGATAAGGCTCGCCAGATTGACAAATTGGCAAGTAACCAGCCTCATATTGTTATCGGAACGCCTGGCCGTATTTATGACTTAGTTAAGTCTGGTGACCTAGCTATTCACAAGGCTAAGACCTTTGTGGTCGATGAGGCAGATATGACCTTGGATATGGGATTCTTGGAAACTGTTGATAAGATTGCTGGAAGCCTTCCAAAAGACTTGCAATTCATGGTCTTCTCAGCGACTATCCCACAAAAACTGCAACCATTCTTGAAAAAATACTTGTCAAATCCTGTTATGGAGAAAATCAAGACCAAAACGGTCATTTCTGATACCATTGATAATTGGTTGATTTCTACAAAGGGACGTGACAAGAATGCTCAAATTTACCAGTTAACTCAGTTGATGCAACCGTATTTGGCAATGATTTTTGTTAACACTAAAATGCGTGCTGATGAATTGCATTCATATCTGACTGCTCAAGGCTTGAAGGTAGCGAAGATTCATGGAGATATTGCCCCTCGTGAACGCAAGCGTATCATGAACCAGGTGAAAAATCTGGATTTTGAGTACATTGTCGCAACAGACTTGGCAGCGCGTGGGATTGACATTGAAGGTGTCAGCCATGTCATCAATGATGCCATTCCGCAAGATTTATCTTTCTTTGTTCACCGTGTTGGTCGTACTGGAAGAAATGGCCTACCAGGTACAGCTATTACTCTTTATCAGCCAAGCGATGACTCGGATATCTGTGAGTTGGAGAAATTAGGAATTAAATTTACTCCGAAGATGGTCAAAGACGGGGAATTTCAAGATACTTATGACCGTGATCGTCGTGTCAACCGTGAGAAAAAACAAGATAAACTTGATATCGAAATGATTGGTTTGGTTAAAAAGAAAAAGAAAAAAGTCAAACCAGGTTATAAGAAGAAAATTCAATGGGCGGTTGATGAAAAACGCCGCAAAACCAAACGCGCTGAAAATCGTGCTCGCGGTCGTGCAGAGCGTAAAGCAAAACGCCAAACATTTTAATAGTAATTGTTGGAGTACTGAGCTCCAACTTTTTTATTATGTGACTGAAAGTCACATAATAAACTAGCTCATATCAATAAAATAGTAGAAGTTCAAATCAATCTCAATAACTCAGAAAAAAGAAGACTGGCAAAATATGACTGCTTTAAGATGACACTAAAATTTGCTATCAAACTGGAGCATGTGGAGTAAGAAATCAAAATTCTGTAATGGATAGGTGATTACGGATATAAAGTTATAAGACTTGAAACTTTATTTCATAGACTTAATCACTCTTATCCTTCTTAACTTCATAGAGCTCTTCCAAGTAAAAATGAATTTTTTCTTTAATATATTTTAATGATTTATTATTAGTTATGTCTATAACACCAAATACACTATAGTGGTTTCGATAAAGCTCATCATAATCAATTTGACTGCCTATGATGATAACTTCTGATTTTTTTGAACTAAATTGGATAGATTTTAAATAGAGTTTCATTTTTTAGATGTTAGAGACCCTGATTTTATGATAAAATAAGTAGAAGATTTATATTTGTAGTTAATCTTATGTCCTTGTAAAATTTTTGTATTTTTGAATGTTTTTTTAAGAAATAATATTTTAAATACAGAGATAAAATATAGCCAAATAAAGAGTAGTGTAAAATTTGAATTGCCTTCATAGCTTTCCTTTCATTAGAAATTAGTTTATCAAATAAAGATAGATTAGTATTATTGAGATACTAAAAAGTATCTATTTTATCATGAAATGTCTAAATTAAGAAAATTTTTACCATTTTAGATAGTATAGAAACCATTTGAGATTTTTATAATTTAATTTCCATCATTCTGATAAGATTAAACTGATAGAAGGAGGTTAAATATGAAAGACTACATTTTATATCAAGATAGAGCTATAGTAAAGGTATCACTCTCTAAAATTTATTATGTTACAACTCACCCAACAAAAGCTCATGCTGTTCTTTTTGTAACAGCCGAAGGGAATTTTGAAGCTTCAACCTCACTATCTAAAATTGAAGCAGAAAGTACAGAAGAACTTATTAGATGCCATAGAAAGTTTCTTGTGAATAAAGATAAAATAGCAGGATTTAATCATGAGACAAGAACGATTATGTTTTTAGATGATAGAGTATTAGACATTGCTTGTTCTAGAAGACACTTTACAATATTAAAAAATCAGTGGAAAAATATATAGGAGTGAAGTAGTGAATATTTTTATACTAGAAGATAATTTTTTACAACAGACTAGAATTGAAAATGTTGTCAAAAAAATTTTGGTGGATAATAAGATTGAGTATAGGCATTTTGAGGTTTATGGAAAACCTCAACAGCTTTTAGAGGACATTTCAGAGAGAGGAAATCATCAATTATTTTTACTTGATATTGAAATAAAAGATGATGACAAAAGAGGATTAGACGTTGCTAGAGAAATTAGAAAACTTGATTCTCAAGCAGTGATTGCTTTTGTAACATCTCATTCTGAGTTTATGCCTGTATCTTTTGAATATTTAGTATCAGCTATTGATTTCATTGATAAAGAATTACCTGAACCATTATTTATCAAACGAATTGAAAATGTTATTTTAAGTGTTAGCGATAATCAAGGAATAACAGTATCTGAGGACTCTTTTATATTTACAGGATCCAAAGCTCAAATTCAAGTCCCTTTTAAAGATTTATTGTATATTGAAACATCAACAATTGCTCATAAGTTGACTCTCTATTCAAAACGAGACATAGTTGAATTTTATGGACAATTGTCAGATATTCTTAAACAGGAACCACGTTTATTTCAATGTCATAGATCATTTATCGTAAATCCTTATAATATATCTTTAATTGATAAAGAAAATCGGTTAGTTCATTTTCAGAACGGGTCCTCTTGTATTGTCTCTAGATTAAAAATTCGTCCACTTATGAAAGTTATCGAAAGACTTCATGACTAAGGAGATTTAGATGATATTTTTTCTAAATATTATAGGTGTTTTTCTATTGTTATGTATCCATACTAAGGTTGTAGGTGAGAGATTAAATCTAAAAAAAGTAGTAATGTCCATTATTCTGTTCCATCTTTTATCATTACTATTTATTGTTTTGTTTAAATCAACTGGATTTTACTTTCTTGGGTCATTATTGCTTTATCCTACCTTTTTTATCCTATATACTTTGTCTATTGGTAAATTAAGAAGTAAGGTTTCTTTATTACTTTTTTACTCATTATTTCCACTTGGATTTTGGGATGTCATCAAAAATTTTTTAGGTTACTTTATAATTTCTAAGATTCCAATATTGTATAGACTATATGAAACTAATCTAGGAACAATGATTTTCTCTTTATTAGCTGAAATTATTGTGTTTTTTCTTATTAGTCTCTTTCGATATAATTTTAGTCATTTAAAAATAAAGAACTTGGATAGAAAGACAAAATTTATTTTAATTACTGCGGATATTTTAATGCTAGCCTATTTTATCTTACCATCTTATATAAACTACAGTGATAAAGTAAGTTGGGATAGAATGTTGGATTATAAAGAATTATGGACAGCAGTTTACTTTTTATTGTTTATTTGTTTTGTTAATCTCTTGGATAGAAGATTACTTCAAGAACTACAGGAGAAAGTCGTTCTACAAAAAGAAATTCAATTGCAAAATCTTAGTAATTATAGTCAACAAGTTGAGGGGCTGTATCAAGAAATTAGAAGCTTTAGACATGATTATGCTAATATTTTATCGAGCTTAAAAATAGGTATAGATCAAAAAGATATTAATCTGGTTTCTCAAGTTTATGATAGTGTTTTGAAAAATTCTGGTGAAAAATTAAAAGGCAAGCGTTTTGATGTAGCACATCTAAGAAATATCAATGATTTGGCGTTAAAGAGTTTACTATTATCTAAGTTATCGGAGGCCCAAAACTTATCTGTTCCAGTTTCCCTGGAGATTGGTGAACAGTTCTCTATAAAAAATATGGAACAAATAGACTTCTTAACAATTACTTCTATCTTGTTAGATAATGCTATAGAGTCCGCAGCAGAAGGAGGAATAGCAGTTTGTTTCCTTGAGGATACAGAATGGAATAAATTAGTCATGATTGTAAAAAATTCTACTTTAGAAAGAGAGATAGAATTGAGAGATATATTCAAGCGTGACAATTCTTCAAAAGGCGTAGGTCGGGGTATAGGATTGGCCAATGTTCGGAGAATTTTAAAATCTTATCCAAATGTATGTTTGAAAACAACAAGTAAAAATTATGTCTTTACACAGATCTTGGAAATAGAACTTTAAAAGAATCCCCCTTAAAATATTCTATAGAATATTTTAAGGGGGATTCTTTTGTTATGACTTTATATACATTATTTTTTAGCTAGTTCCTGTAAATGAGTTAGGAAATAGTCATAACAATAAAACTGGGCAAAAAAGCTAGAGTGACGACTTCACAATATCTAGCAGCGATTTGTGGAATAAATTTTAAAATGATTTATTTTTAATCTTGAAAGGTTACAAATCATGAAAAAATACGTTTCGTGATGAAAATCGTACATTTTAAGACTTAGCGGTAAAAATCTCTGTTGTTCTGCTATACTGAACTTGTCAAGGTTATAATCTGACAAAAATAATAAAAATTAATATGGAGGTATTCCCCATGGAAACAAAGACAACGATTCAATTTGATGTTTTGGATACCGAAATGTTGGCTAGTATTGAGGGAGGAACAGCTAGTGCAGGGGAAGTTTGCACATTAGCAGGAGCAATGATTGGTAGTTTGGTTGCACCAAGAGCTGGAACTTGGGCTGGAGGTGTTTTATGAGCACAATATTGCACAGCTATATGGGCTATCGCTAGATTTTTATAGAAAAGGGGTTAGTTGATGGAAAGTGGTGAATTTAGGCTAATTTTAGCTCTTTTTATATCTTTTTTTATAATAGGTGTGATTGGAATAGTTCTAAATGTTCCAATAAGCGAAGTTTTAGTTCTTTCTGTAGGTAGTGTGTTTTTTGAGTTGCTGATTCACTTATTAACGCATAATAAGAAGAGAGGAAACATTAGTTTTGAACTATGCTTTAATCGATACAAGCAATTTATTAAAAAGATTTTAGCACCTACATTTTTTCTGTTACTATTATCAATTATTTTTGTCGTTATAGATGGTTATAAGTCGTCATCTGTATTATTTTATACTCATATATTTGTAGTGTTATTTACAGTAGTATACATTATTTGCTCGAATAATATCGAATTACATATTTCAAAAAAAGAATGAGTTAGCGTTTTACTTATAGTATATAATAATAAATTATTTTGAGACATAGTAGTAAAGTGATTGAGCTATAGATATGATGAGGATGGAAATATGGAGATTGTTATAATGAACATAGTTAATTATCTCTTGCTAAAGATTGAATGGATAGTAAGTAATATCTTTATAAAAATGAGCATACTTTGGATGCTTATTTGGTTTCTATACTATTTAAAGAGTGATTTAGCAATGTATTTCTTGTTTTTTGGAAATGGCTTTTTATTATTGCTAATAATTTTTCGATTTGCACTGTATCAAATTAAACTAGTAATGCAGAATGATATTAACTAATTATGTCTAAATCATATTTTTGGTAATCAGATTATAATCATTCTGGACTTTTTCAAGACTTTTTGATAACTCCGATAATGTGTCTATTTAAATTTGAAGATAAGTGGAGTTAGCAACATGTAAATACTTTGTGATAAAAATCGATTTTGTTTTGCTATACTGAACTTGTCAAGGTTATAATCTGACAAAAGATTTCTATTATATACGAGATATTCATCATGGATACAAAAACAATAGAACAAGTTAATGTGTTCAAAGCTGATGCTCTTTCTATTATTGTGTTGAAGGAGGTAAAAATGATTTGGCATGTATTTCAGGTAGGGCAGGGATGACTGAGATAGGCTTTTTATACGCTGGACCTGCTGGTGCTGCGATTCTAGGTGGTGATACAGCTATGCGAGTTTGCTAAAAAGAGAGGATGTACAATGAATAGTTCAATGAGTCAGTTTTCAATTCTAAAAAACAGTGATTTACAAGAGTACTCTGGTGGATTAAATCCCACTTGTGGAGTATGAGTTGGTATGTCAATTTATATAGGTCTAACTGCATTTACTGGTCTTGTTGGTGTTACATTTGCGATTTCAACAGGCGGGCTAGCGGCAGGTAGTTTTTGTTTATAACGAGAAAAGTAATTAGTATATTTTACATTATTTCTCTAGGAGTCTTGTCTTTACTAAAGTCACAAGATATTGTTGATATCATAGCCACTCTACTATTAATTTGTATAGGTTTAAAAGGAATAAACCAAAAGGGAATTTTATAAGGTTGTGATGACGATACTTTTTCGCCTCATTACATGTTTGGACAATGTTTCATCTGTTAATTTCCAAATTGAGAATGGGGATATTGTAACTAAGTGTGATTTTGAGTTAACTAAAGATGTCATGGCTAATGGTTGGATATCATCATTGGGTAGGAGCTATTGTCTTTCAGGTTATAGAGGATAATTTATGGATAAGAGAACAGAAGAAATTCTCAATAAGGTTTACAATTTGATTTTAGATACAGAGATTCATAAAAATGAACGAGATATTTTATTACGTTATAAAACTCTATTAGAGAATACAAAAAATGAACAGAGAGTTGTCATGGAGTTGGCAGAAGCTCTTCGTCAGCAGGCTGTTAGTGGGATTCATAGTCAGAAATCATTGAGCCCAAAGGTTGCGACATTTTATAAAGAAATTGCCACATATGGAGAATTGAGTAAAAATCTAGCTCAAGGATTAATTTCTTTTGGTATAACGAGATAAGGAAAAATGAGCAGAAAAAACTTACCAAATTTGTAACAAGATAAAAAATTAATATAAATGTAAGGAAATATTCGTGATGAATACAAAGGTGAAACAATTTGAAGTAATGGATGAAGCAATGCTATCCAGCATTGAAGGTGAACTCTCATGTTTTGAGAAGGGATTGTTTCTTTAAGGGGATATGGTGGAGCTATTATAGGCTTTTGGATAGGAACTGAATTTTTTTCTACGAAATAGAAAGTTGAGGTACAAATGAAGCAGCGTTTGATAATTGCAATTAGTTTTATAATGACTGGGATAGTCATTAACATTTTATTCAAATCAAATACTATTATTCATAAATTTATTGCTATATTAGGTCTGAGTATGTATTATAGAGGTGTTTTTAGAGAGTATAAAAAATTTAAAAACAATTCAGATTTTGATTTAATTCTGTATATAACAGGATTAAATCCTTTTTGTTTTATGAGAACGAACTATCTAAACAGTAACACTACATTAAAGACTGCAAATTACGCTAAAAAATGGTATAATGATAAAGTTATATAGTCCCGATAAGATGGTAGGTATTCAGCACTAAGAAATTTCCTATCAGTACTTTGTAACTCTATAACACTATTTTTAAGGGGGGACATTTTTATGTCAGAACGTAAATTATTCACGTCTGAATCTGTATCTGAGGGGCATCCAGATAAGATTGCAGACCAAATTTCAGATGCGATTTTGGATGCCATTTTAGCTAAGGATCCAGAGGCGCACGTTGCTGCTGAGACAGCTGTATATACTGGTTCCGTCCACGTTTTTGGTGAAATTTCTACAAATGCCTATGTGGATATTAACCGTGTGGTTCGTGATACCATTGCAGAGATTGGCTACACTAATACAGAATATGGTTTTTCTGCTGAGACTGTAGGAGTACATCCATCTTTGGTGGAACAATCTCCTGACATTGCCCAAGGTGTTAACGAAGCCTTGGAGGTTCGTGGAAATGCAGATCAAGATCCGCTGGACTTAATTGGTGCTGGAGACCAAGGTCTCATGTTTGGCTTTGCAGTGGATGAAACAGAAGAGCTCATGCCTTTGCCAATTTCACTCAGTCATAAATTGGTTCGTCGTCTGGCAGAACTTCGTAAGTCTGGGGAAATTAGCTATCTTCGCCCAGATGCTAAATCACAAGTTACGGTTGAGTATGATGAAAATGACCGTCCAGTACGTGTGGACACAGTTGTTATTTCAACTCAGCACGATCCAGAAGCCAGCAACGAACAAATTCACAATGATGTCATTAATAAGGTTATCAAAGAGGTTATTCCAGCCTCTTACTTGGATGAGCAAACAAAATTCTTCATCAATCCGACTGGTCGTTTTGTAATCGGTGGACCTCAAGGAGACTCAGGTTTGACTGGTCGTAAGATTATCGTAGATACTTATGGTGGCTACTCCCGTCACGGTGGTGGTGCTTTCTCTGGTAAAGATGCGACTAAGGTGGACCGTTCTGCGTCATATGCGGCTCGCTATATTGCCAAGAATATCGTTGCAGCAGGTCTTGCTAAGAAAGCAGAAGTGCAATTAGCTTACGCTATTGGTGTTGCGCAACCCGTCTCTGTTCGTATCGATACCTTTGGTACAGGAACAGTAGCTGAAAGCAAGCTTGAAAAAGCAGCCCGTCAAATATTTGACCTTCGCCCTGCAGGAATTATCCAAATGCTGGACCTCAAGCGCCCAATTTACCGTCAAACAGCGGCTTATGGACACATGGGACGTACAGATATTGATCTTCCATGGGAATGTTTGGATAAGGTAGATGCTTTGAAAGAAGCAGTAAAATAAGATTTTAAGAGGGAGTTCCCCTCTTTTTAATATACTATTTCCTCTAAAATAATTGAAATTATAGCCTGAATTTGATATGATATCTCTATGGATAAAAGTAGAGCAAAACGTGTTGAGCACGATAAAAAGAGAATCGGTTTAATAGCCATGGTAGCTATCTTTTCAGTAAGTATTTGCGTCCTTGGTTCAATGATTGGATACAAAGTATATACAAAGCAAAGTTTTGAACAAAGGATTGAATCTCTCAAGAAAGAGAAAGATGATCAATTAAGTGAGGGAAATCAGAAAGATCATTTTCGTAAGGGACAAGCAGAAGTAATTGCCTATTATCCTCTCCAAGGGGAGCAAGTGATTTCATCTGTAAAAGAAATCATGATACAGGATATTAAGGAAAATCTGGAAGACAAGGAAAATCTGGTTTTTTATTATACGGAGAAACAGGATTCGACTTTAAAAGGGATTGTCAACCGAAGTGTGATGAAACAAGTCTATGATTTAACTTCGTCAAAAGTTGAAGAGACTGAAAAAACTAGTCTGGCAAAAGTACATTTGACAGAAGATGGTAAACCTTTTACACTTGATCAATTATTTTCAGATGCTAGTAAGGCCAAAGAGAAACTGATAAAAGAACTGACTTCTTTTTTACAGGATAAGAAATTGGAGCAAGAAAAGATTGATCAAGTTGTTAAAGGTTTCTCTGACCAAGACTTGTCTGCATGGAATTTTGATTACAAGGATAGTCAGATTATCCTTTATCCAAGTCAGTCAGTTGAAAATCTAGACGAGATTGCCTTGCCAGTATCTAGTTTCTTTGAAGTTATTCAGTCCTCTTATTTATTAGATAAGGATGCAGAGCTATATAAGGCTTATTATGAAAAGAAAAATCGTAAAGTAGTGGCCCTGACTTTTGATGATGGACCAAATCCTGCAACGACAAATCAAGCATTAGATACTCTTTCTAAGTATGGTATCAAGGCAACTTTCTTTGTTCTAGGTAAGAATGTTTCTGGAAATGAAGAGATTTTGAAACGCATGAAATCGGATGGACATGTCATTGGAAACCATAGTTGGAGTCATCCAGTGCTTTCAAAACTTTCCCTTGATGAAGCTAAAAAACAAATTACTGATACTGAGGATGCGCTAACTAAAGTGTTGGGTTCTAGTTCCAAACTCATGCGTCCGCCTTATGGAGCCATTACAGACGACATTCGCAATAGCCTTGATTTGAGCTTTATTATGTGGGATGTGGATAGTCTGGACTGGAAGAACAAAAATGAAGCAGCGATTTTGACAGAAATTCAACGAGAAGTCAAGAATGGTTCTATTATTCTCATGCATGATATCCATGCTGAGACGGTCAATGCTCTACCGAAGGTTATTGACTATTTGAAAGGGCAAGGGTATGACTTTGTGACCATTCCAGATTTGTTAGATACTCGTCTTAAAGCTCACCAGCTCTACTACGACCGCAATCAATAATACACAAAATCTAAAGAGAAAAGTTTTCCTTGAAAATTTGGCTCTTTGGATTTTCTTCTCATAGAAAGGAAAAATAATGAAATCTTATACTTTAAACAATGGTGTTACAATTCCAGTACTGGGATTTGGAACCTGGAAAGCTGAAAATGGAGAGATTGCATATCAAGCTGTACTAGAGGCTTTAAAGGCAGGCTATCGCCATATCGATACGGCAGCTATTTATAAAAATGAAGAAAGCGTTGGTCGTGCCATTCAAGATAGTGGAGTTCTGCGTGAGGAAATTTTTGTAACCAGCAAACTCTGGAATACAAATCATAGCTATGAGCAAGCTCGTCAGGCTTTTGAAGAGTCTTTAGAGAAACTTGGCTTGGATTATTTGGATTTGTATTTGATTCATTGGCCAAATCCAAAACCGCTCAGAGAAAATAACCACTGGAAAATCCGAAATTCAGAAGTTTGGAGAGCTATGGAAGACCTCTATCAAGAAGGCAAAATCCGTGCTATTGGAGTTAGTAATTTCCTTCCCCATCATTTGGATGCCTTGCTTGAAACAGCAACTATCGTTCCAGCGGTCAATCAAGTTCGTTTGGCTCCAGGTGTGTATCAAGAGGAAGTGGTAGATTACTGTCTAGAAAAAGGAATTTTATTGGAAGCTTGGGGCCCTTTTGGTCAGGGAGAACTGTTTGATAGCAAGCAAGTGCAAGAAATCGCGTTAAATCATGGTAAATCGGTTGCTCAGATAGCCTTGGCCTGGAGCTTAGCAGAAGGATTTTTACCACTTCCAAAATCTGTCACAGCTTCTCGTATTCAGGCTAATCTTGATTGCTTTGGAATTGAACTGAGTCATAAGGAACGTGAAACCTTAAAAACAATTGTTGTTCAGTCTGGTGCTCCACGAGTTGATGATATGGATTTCTAGAAAATCATAAAAAGAATTGTACATTGTGCTAATTTTTGATATAATAGTCAGCAGGAAAGAAAGTCTTATGGCGTTCTTCAAGCGAACTTGGGATAGTGGGAGCCAAGTAGGGCAAAATAAAGAACTGGCGCTTTCTGTAATATTTTTAAAAACAATGAAGTAATAAATTAGGGTGGAACCGCGTTTCTGACGCCCCTAGTCGCAAGGCTTGGGTGTTGAAATTCGGTTCTTTTTGAATTCGTCTAATGCCTAAGTAGAAAGGAGCATAATGCTTAAAGGATCTTGTTTATGTAAAGCAGTGACCTACACTCTAGATGAGGAATTATCGGAATTAGTTTTTTGTCATTGCTCATTTTGTCGGAAAGCAACTGCGTCTGCCTATACAGTTAATGCTAAAGTTAGCAGTGAAAAGCTAGTATTGCATGGAAAAGAAAAGCTTGTTTCCTATAGTTCTTCTCCAGGAAAACAGCGTTATTACTGCCAGAACTGTCATAGTCAAATTTTCACTGTTCAAGAAAATATACCAGAAGTCTGTGCTTTGAAATTAGGTACAATAGATGAAAGCGATCAGAATTTACAAACTGTTCCTAAACGTCATATTTTTCAGGACCCAGCCTTTTCTTGGTTGCTTGAAAAATAAATCTAAGAAGATAATATAAATTAAAGGAGTATTCAATGTCTAAGAAATTAACATTTCAAGAAATTATTTTGACTTTGCAACAATTTTGGAATGACCAAGGTTGTATGCTTATGCAGGCTTATGATAATGAAAAAGGTGCGGGAACAATGAGTCCTTACACTTTCCTTCGCGCTATCGGACCTGAGCCATGGAATGCGGCTTATGTAGAGCCATCACGTCGTCCTGCTGACGGTCGTTACGGAGAAAATCCTAACCGTCTTTACCAACACCACCAATTCCAGGTGGTCATGAAGCCATCTCCATCAAACATCCAAGAACTTTACCTTGAGTCTTTGGAAAAATTGGGAATCAATCCTTTGGAGCACGACATCCGTTTTGTTGAGGATAACTGGGAAAACCCATCAACTGGTTCAGCTGGTCTTGGTTGGGAAGTTTGGCTTGACGGTATGGAAATCACTCAGTTCACTTATTTCCAACAAGTCGGTGGATTGGCAACTGGCCCTGTGACTGCGGAAGTTACCTATGGTTTAGAGCGTTTGGCTTCTTACATTCAAGAAGTAGACTCTGTCTATGATATCGAATGGGCTGATGGTGTAAAATACGGAGAAATCTTCATCCAGCCTGAGTACGAACACTCAAAATATTCATTTGAAATTTCGGATCAAGAAATGTTGCTTGAAAACTTTGATAAGTTTGAAAAAGAAGCTGGTCGTGCTTTGGAAGAAGGTTTGGTTCACCCCGCCTATGACTATGTTCTCAAATGTTCACATACCTTTAACCTGCTTGATGCGCGTGGTGCCGTATCTGTAACCGAACGCGCAGGCTATATCGCCCGTATCCGTAACTTGGCCCGTGTCGTAGCTAAAACCTTTGTCGCAGAACGAAAACGCCTAGGCTACCCACTTTTAGATGAAGCAACACGAGCTAAACTCTTAGCAGAAGACGCAGAATAGTGAGTAATATTGTGCTCTAAAATCGTTAGAGGCAAGTCGAAGACTTGCTAGAGGGATATGCACCGCCGTACTGTTATGTGGGGATTTTTGAAACCTTAGGTTCAAAAATTAGTCAGCTAAATCCACTTTGATGAGACTGTTGGAAATCTTGATCAATTTAGTATTAGATTTCCATACAGACTCACAAAGTTAGTTAGCGACGTCCCCAGTACCTAAGGTGCATATCAAAAAAGATTGAAGAAAATGTAAAGGAAAAAACATGACAAAAAACTTATTAGTAGAACTCGGTCTTGAAGAATTACCAGCCTATGTTGTCACACCAAGTGAAAAACAACTAGGCGAAAAAATGGTAGCCTTCCTCAAGGAAAACCGCCTGTCTTTTGAAGCTATTCAAACCTTCTCAACACCCCGTCGTTTGGCTGTTCGTGTGACTGGTCTTGCAGACAAACAGTCTGATTTGACAGAAGATTTTAAGGGGCCAGCAAAGAAAATTGCCTTGGATAGTGATGGAAATTTCACAAAAGCAGCTCAAGGATTTGTCCGAGGAAAAGGCTTGACTGTTGAAGATATCGAATTTCGTGAAATTAAGGGTGAAGAATATGTCTATGTCACTAAGGAAGAAATTGGTCAAGCAGTTGAAGCCATTGTTCCTGGTGTTGTAGATGTCTTGAAGTCCTTGACTTTCCCTGTCAGCATGCACTGGGCTAACAACACCTTTGAATATATCCGCCCTGTTCACACTTTAACTGTTCTTTTAGATGAAGAAGAGTTTGATTTGGATTTCCTTGATATCAAGGGAGATCGTGTCAGCCGTGGTCATCGTTTCTTGGGACAAGAAACTAAGATTCAGTCAGCATTGAGCTACGAAGAAGACCTTCGTAAGCAGTTTGTAATCGCGGATCCTCGTGAACGTGAGCAAATGATTGTTGACCAAATCAAAGCAATCGAAACTGAGCATGGTGTACGTATCGAAATTGATGCTGATTTGCTTAATGAAGTCTTGAACTTGGTTGAATACCCAACTGCCTTTATGGGAAGTTTTGATGCCAAATACCTTGAAGTTCCAGAAGAAGTTTTGGTGACTTCAATGAAAGAACACCAACGTTACTTTGTTGTTCGTGATCAAGACGGTAAACTCTTGCCAAACTTCATTTCTGTTCGTAACGGAAACGCAGAGTATTTGGAAAATGTCATTAAAGGAAATGAAAAAGTCTTAGTAGCTCGCTTAGAAGACGGTGAATTCTTCTGGCGTGAAGACCAAAAATTGGTGATTTCAGATCTTGTTGAAAAATTAAACAATGTCACCTTCCATGAGAAGATTGGTTCCCTTCGTGAACACATGATTCGTACGGGGCAGATTGCTATTCTCTTGGCAGAAAAAGCTGGTTTGTCAGCGGATGAAACGATTGACTTAGCTCGTGCAGCAGCCATTTACAAGTTTGACTTGTTGACAGGTATGGTTGGCGAATTTGACGAGCTCCAAGGAATTATGGGTGAGAAATATGCCCTTCTTGCTGGTGAAACTCCAGCGGTGGCAGCTGCTATTCGTGAACACTACATGCCTACTTCAGCTGAAGGAGAACTTCCAGAGAGCAAGGTTGGAGCCATTCTAGCCATTGCAGACAAATTGGATACGATTTTGAGTTTCTTCTCAGTAGGCTTGATTCCATCAGGTTCTAATGACCCTTATGCCCTTCGTCGTGCGACCCAAGGTGTTGTTCGTATCTTGGATGCCTTTGGTTGGCACATTGCTATGGACGAGCTGATAGATAGCCTTTATGCATTGAAATTTGATAGCTTGACTTATGAAAATAAGGCAGAGGTTATGGATTTTATCAAGGCTCGTGTTGATAAGATGATGGGTTCTACTCCAAAAGATATCAAGGAAGCCGTTCTTGCAGGATCAAACTTTGTTGTGGCGGATATGTTGGAAGCAGCAAGTGCTCTCGTAGAAGCAAGCAAGGAAGAAGACTTCAAACCATCTGTTGAATCACTTTCTCGTGCCTTTAACTTGGCTGAAAAGGTAGAAGGAGTTGCAACAGTTGATTCAGCACTTTTTGAAAATGACCAAGAAAAAGCTTTGGCGGAAGCAGTAGAATCACTTATTTTATCAGGATCTGCCAGTCAGCAATTGAAACAACTCTTTGCTCTTAGCCCAGTCATTGATGCATTCTTTGAGAATACCATGGTTATGGCCGAAGATCAGGCTGTCCGTCAAAATCGTTTGGCTATCTTGTCTCATTTAACTCAAAAAGCAGCTAAACTTGCACGTTTTAACCAAATCAATACCAAATAAAATCTGTTAAACGGATTAAATCCTATCATAAAGGAGAGAAACATGGATCCTAAAAAAATTGATCGTATCAACGAGCTTGCCAAAAAGAAAAAAATAGAAGGCTTGACCCCAGAAGAAAAAGTAGAACAAGCCAAACTACGTGAGGAGTACATCGAAGGTTATCGTCGCACTGTTCGTCACCACATCGAGGGAATAAAAATTGTGGATGAAGAAGGAAATGATGTTACACCAGAGAAACTACGTCAGGTACAACGTGAAAAAGGTTTACATGGCCGTAGTCTCGATGATCCAAATTCATAATAAGTATTCTTTCTTTTAATAAGGATAGATAAAATAATAACCAAAAGACTAGCAGTTTTTGTCTGCTAGTCTTTTTTCGCTAAAAAAGGAACCAATATGGTTCCCAAAACTATTATTAGTTACTTGCGCCAGATGTAGCGTCTGCGCCACCACCGTGGCCTCCAGCATCACCTGCATCAGAAGCTCCAGATGTAGCATCTGCATCGCCGTGACCATGTCCGCCAGCAGGAGCTGCAGCATTTCCACCAACTAGACGTTGACCAGTTGTATTAAGGTACCAGTCAAGCCATGGTTGGAAATTAAAGATGATTTCATTGATTCCAGCATATGAACCATCTGGATAGTACATTGCTTGGTAATTATGGGTATTAATAACACCTTCAGGTGTTCCTGGTACAATTGTACGGACATATTCTTGGTCCCCATTACGCAATACGCCGACAACCCATTCAACGTTTTTCATTCTAGAATCTGGCAATGTACCGTGTACTGTTCCTAATCTATTTCCTGATTGAGCACGGACACGTTTACCAAACATTGTATCTGGGTCTTGGTGTGCGTTATTAAAGTACAAGAATTGATTATTATCATCTGCAAATGTCAATTCAAATGGCATTGCTTTCAAGAACATGTCAAGTTGGTTAACTGTCAAGATACCGTGGTCTAATTTAACGTAAGTATCTCCAGAAACAGCTCCAACAAGTTCAGCAGCTTTTTCTACCCATTCAGGATCATCTGGATCAACACCTTGGATAGTAGTTGCAATTGAATTTGTACAATATAAATCTTCTGGCTCAATTGGTTTTGGTTTTTTCAATTTTGAAACGACTCCCACATATTTTACAAAGTTGTCCAAGCATGTTTCAAGGAAATTAACAGTTCCTTCATTCGTGATATTTCCATTAACATCAAAAGCTTCTTTAGCTTTACCAAGAAGGAATTCATTTCCTGGAAGAGTGTAGGCATTGACACCTGGAGCGTCAAGAATCTTACGAAGGTGAACTTGGGCACGAGAAGTACCTTGGTCGTAGTAAGAAGCTCCCACAATCATGACTGGTTTGTTTTCAAATGGATGAACCTCGTATGAAAGCCATTCAAGAACTGATTTAAGAGAAGCTGAGATTGTGTGGTTGTGCTCAGGAGTAGCAATAATGACACCATCAGCACGCGTAATTCTGTTATACAAGAGACGCAATTGGAAGCTTTCGTCCCATTTTTCGTCTTGGTTAAACATTGGAACTTCATCAATTTCGAGAACTTCTAATTCAAATTTGAGTTTGAAGTGACGACGGATGAATTCCAAGAGTTTACGGTTATATGATTGATCGTAGTTTGATCCTACAAGTCCAACAAATTTCATTCTTTTTGGTCTCCTATCTTACAAATTTTCCCAGTCAAAGTCTTCAGCATCTTTGCGAAGTAGGGCTTGTGCGTTGCGCAATTTTTCTGTAATTTTTACAAAGATACGGAAGTCGTCAAAAGTGGCATCTAATTTTTTGATAACATCAAGATCCACTAGAACTCCACTTGGATTGAAGGCTTGAAGAGAATGTGAAAGCAAGAATTCATCTGGAAGGACACTTGCTTTGATTTCTGGGGCATTCAAGATTTGGCGAAGTTGTAATTGGGCACGTGATGAACCAAGCGTACCATATGAAGCACCTGTAATCATGATTGGTTTGTTCAAAAGTGGATAGATACCATAAGACAACCAAGCAAGAGCGCTCATCAAAACAGCTGGGATAGAGTGGTCATACTCAGGAGTACCAATAATAACGCCATCTGCCTCTTCAATTTTAGCAGCAATTTCTAAAATTTCAGCAGGTACTTGCTTGTCAGCTGGTTTGTTGAAGACAGGAATGTCTTTAATTTCAACAAGTTCAATTTCAGCTTTTTCAGCAAAGTGTTTTTGCATGTATTGAAGCAATTGGCGGTTTGTAGAACGTTTTGAATTTGTTCCAACAATAGCAATAAGTTTTAACATGAGATTTCCTTTCTCTTTTTACATAATACAATTTTAAAACTCCATTGAAACATTTGTTTCTATAGAGTAGGAATTCCTGAAGAACAGCTTAGGTGACCTTCCTTATCGATGAGGATAGCTTCGATGCCCTCCAAACTTTCGACTTGCCAGAGGATAGAAGCAGGTCTTTCTCCAAATAGACGAGTTGTCCAGATTTCACCATCAACTGATTTATCAGAGATGATTGTTAGACTCGCTAGTTCCGTTTCAACAGGATATCCTGTTTGGCTGTCAAAAATATGATGGTAATCTTTTCCATCGACTGTCAGGTGACGTTCATAAATGCCTGAAGTGACGACAGATTGATTGACAACGGGGATGGTCATTAAGTGATTTCCCCGAGGATTGGCTGGGTCTTGAATCCCGATTTGCCAAGGTTGATTTCCTCTTGCCTGATTTTTTCCAATAGTCAGGATATTCCCTCCCAGATTGATCAAGGCAGATGTTACTCCCTCTTCTCTCAGAAATTGGGCAACTTTATCCGCACTATAACCCTTGGCTAAACAACCAAGATCAATCTTCATTCCTTTCTGTTTCAAGAATACAGTGTAAGTAGAAGAATCTAACTCGATAGAATGAGGATTGATTAAAGGAAGTACCGATTCAATTTCTTGAGGTTGTGCGACTTTGGCATCCGAAAAACCGATGCGCCAGGTTTGAATTAAGGGACCAATACTGATGTTGAGATGGCTAGAGGGCGCTAGGCTATGCTCTAAACCAAGTGAAATCAGTTCAAACAGGTCTGGATGAACCTTGACAGGAGCTATTCCAGCTTGATAATTGATTTCCATCAACTCAGATTCTTGGCTATTGGCGTTGAAGCGGTATTCGAGCTCTTTGAGCAAATCAAAGGATTTTTGGAGCAAGATATCTGCTCGCTCATCCACTAATGAAATAGTGATAGTGGTTCCCATTAGGCGTTCAGAATGTGAACTTAGAGGCAAGCTACCAACTCCTTTCTCTTATGAAAAGAAGGTTGAAACATAGTAAATTTATGAAAAATGAACCCCTTACATTTTCTTTCCATGATACTAGCATACCATAAAGTCAGCGTTTTCACAAATAAAATTTGTAAACTTGTCAAGAAATATGCTCAGAAAATATAAAGAGTAATTGTAAGAAAGGCTGATAAAATACAGATTATTTACATTTTTTTACAAAAAAATCGGGAAAATTAGCTAAACTCTTGTAAACGCTAACAGTAAATGTTATACTAGAAGAGTAAATTTTAAATTAAAGGTAGGAATTTTTCTATGAGTAAAATCGTTGTAGTTGGTGCTAACCACGCTGGTACAGCATGTATTAATACTATGTTGGATAATTTTGGTAATGAGAACGAAATTGTTGTATTCGACCAAAACTCTAACATCTCTTTCCTAGGATGTGGAATGGCCCTTTGGATTGGTGAACAAATTGACGGTGCTGAAGGCTTGTTCTATTCTGATAAAGAAAAATTGGAAGCTAAGGGTGCTAAGGTTTACATGAATTCACCAGTTCTTTCAATCGACTATGATAACAAAGTAGTTACAGCTGAAGTTGAAGGAAAAGAACACAAAGAATCATACGAGAAATTGATTTTTGCTACGGGTTCTACACCAATCTTGCCACCAATCGAAGGTGTTGAAATTGTTAAAGGAAACCGTGAATTTAAAGCAACTCTTGAAAACGTACAATTCGTGAAATTGTACCAAAATGCTGAAGAAGTTATTAATAAACTTGCTGACAAGAGCCAACACCTCGACCGTATCGCCGTTGTTGGTGGTGGTTACATCGGTGTTGAACTTGCTGAAGCCTTTGAGCGTCTTGGAAAAGAAGTTGTCCTTGTTGATATCGTTGATACTGTTTTGAACGGTTACTATGACAGAGACTTCACACAAATGATGGCGAAGAACTTGGAAGACCACAACATTCGCTTGGCTCTTGGTCAAACTGTTAAAGCAATCGAGGGTGACGGTAAAGTTGAACGCTTGATTACTGATAAAGAAACTTTCGATGTGGATATGGTTATCCTTGCAGTTGGTTTCCGTCCAAATACTGCTCTTGCTGATGGTAAGATTGAACTCTTCCGTAACGGTGCCTTCCTTGTAAACAAGAAACAAGAAACTTCACTTCCTGGTGTATTTGCTGTTGGAGACTGTGCGACTGTTTATGACAACGCTCGTAAAGATACAAGCTACATCGCACTTGCTTCAAACGCAGTTCGTACTGGTATTGTTGGTGCTTACAATGCTTGTGGACATGAATTGGAAGGAATCGGTGTTCAAGGTTCAAACGGTATCTCAATCTACGGTCTTCACATGGTTTCAACTGGTTTGACTCTTGAAAAAGCTAAAGCTGCTGGTTACAACGCAACTGAAACAGGCTTTAACGATCTTCAAAAACCAGAATTCATGAAACATGATAACCATGAAGTTGCCATCAAGATTGTCTTTGACAAAGATAGCCGTGAAATTCTTGGTGCACAAATGGTTTCACACGATTCTGCAATCAGCATGGGAATCCACATGTTCTCACTTGCTATCCAAGAGCATGTGACAATTGATAAATTGGCATTGACAGACCTATTCTTCTTGCCACACTTTAACAAACCATACAACTACATCACAATGGCTGCCCTTACAGCTGAAAAATAAAAATGAA
>NZ_JBKOTU010000011.1:0-13914 GCF_049737915.1 Streptococcus sp. CL6.35
TGAATGAGCTATCTGGCCTTAAGTTAAGACCAGATAGTTTTTTAACTATTCTGTACCCATACAATTACGTTTTTTTTATCTTGTGATTCATTCTAATCTAACTTAAAATGAAATGGTAGCTACCAATACAAATGATGAGGATAAAACAAATGACTGAAAATCGTTATGAATTAAATAAAAACTTAGCACAAATGCTTAAAGGTGGCGTTATCATGGACGTTCAGAATCCTGAACAGGCCCGTATTGCAGAAGCTGCTGGTGCGGCAGCTGTGATGGCCTTGGAGCGGATTCCGGCTGATATTCGTGCAGCTGGTGGGGTTTCCCGTATGAGTGATCCAAAGATGATTAAGGAAATCCAAGAAGCGGTTAGCATTCCAGTAATGGCCAAGGTCAGAATCGGGCATTTTGTTGAAGCTCAGATTTTAGAGGCTATTGAGATTGACTATATCGATGAGAGTGAAGTTTTATCTCCAGCAGACGACCGTTTCCATGTGGACAAAAAAGAATTCCAAGTTCCTTTTGTCTGTGGGGCTAAGGACTTGGGTGAAGCCTTGCGTCGTATCGCTGAAGGTGCTTCTATGATTCGTACAAAAGGAGAACCAGGGACAGGAGACATTGTTCAAGCTGTTCGTCATATGCGTATGATGAATCAGGAAATTCGCCGCATTCAAAACCTACGTGAGGACGAACTTTATGTTGCCGCCAAGGACTTACAAGTCCCTGTAGAATTGGTTCAATACGTCCATGAACATGGGAAATTGCCAGTTGTAAATTTCGCTGCTGGAGGTGTTGCAACGCCAGCAGATGCTGCGCTGATGATGCAATTAGGGGCAGAGGGTGTCTTTGTCGGTTCAGGTATTTTCAAGTCAGGAGATCCTGTTAAACGAGCGAGTGCTATTGTCAAAGCGGTGACTAATTTCCGAAATCCTCAAATCTTGGCTCAAATCTCTGAAGATTTAGGAGAAGCCATGGTTGGTATCAATGAAAATGAGATCCAAATCCTCATGGCTGAGCGAGGAAAATAGATGAAAATCGGAATATTGGCCTTGCAAGGGGCCTTTGCAGAACATGCAAAAGTGCTAGATCAATTAGGTGTCGAAAGTGTTGAAATCAGAAATTTAGAAGATTTTCAGAAACATCAGAGTGATTTGTCGGGTTTGATATTACCTGGTGGGGAATCTACAACCATGGGCAAGCTCTTACGTGAGCAGGACATGCTGATTCCCATTCGAGAAGCCATTCTATCTGGTTTACCAGCCTTTGGAACCTGTGCAGGTTTGATTTTGCTGGCTAAGGAAATTACTTCTCAGGAAGAGAGTCATCTAGGAACTATGGATATGGTGGTCGAGCGCAATGCCTATGGGCGCCAATTAGGAAGTTTCTACACGGAAGCAGAATGTAAGGGAATCGGTCAGATTCCAATGACTTTTATCCGTGGTCCAATTATCAGCAGTGTTGGTGAAGATGTAGAAATTCTGGCAACAGTTGATAATCAAATCGTTGCTGCTCAAGAAAAAAATATGTTAGTGACCTCTTTTCATCCAGAATTGACTGATGATGTGCGCTTGCACCAGTACTTTATCAATATGTGTAAAGAAAAAAGTTGAGATTGAATTTCTCAACTTTTTTACATGTAATAAACAATGGCAATGTATTGGAGGGCAGACGCAGCTAGGATAAAGAGATGCCAAATCATGTGGAAATAAGGTTTTTTCTTGGCGTAAAATCCAGCCCCAACTGTATAACAGAGTCCGCCAGTTACCATGAGACTCCAGAAAATTGGTGTCGTTTGACTGATGATGGCAGGAATGATAGTTAGAACCAACCAGCCCATAATCAGGTAAAGAGCAAGGCTGAATTTCTCATTGACCTTTTTAGCAAAGATTTTATAGAGAATACCAAAGATGGTCGTTCCCCACTGGATGGCAATAATTAGATAGCCAAACCAGTTATTCATCAAGGTTAAGACGACTGGCGTATAAGAGCCTGCGATAGCCACATAAATCATAGAATGGTCAATAATTCGCAAGACGTATTTGTGGGTCGAACCATAGGCCATAGAGTGGTAAATGGTGGATGATAGAAACATGAGAAAGAGACTAATAACAAAAATGGAAACGCCTATAGATGATAAAAATCCGTGTGCCTCATAACTATAGGTGGATGAAATGGGGAGTAAGATGAGCATGATGACTGCACCTACGGCATGAGTCACGCTATTAGCAATCTCCTCTCCAAAACTGAGTTGTTTGCTGAGTTTAAGACTAGTGTTCATTGGATTACCTCCTCTTGAGTATGATCGATTAAGGCTAGAGTTTGATGATAGAGTTTAACGGTTTGGCAGCTACTTTGGATAATGGGGTTAGCTGGATCAATTCCTTGGTTCATGTAGTTTACAAAAGCATCGTAGAGTTGGTCTGAACTTGCTTGACTTTGTAGAGTATTAAGTGTATGGGCTATTTCTTGAATAGAGAATACCGACTTGAGGGTTGTGATAGCAATCAGACGGGCAATCTGTTGGCGTTGGTATTTTTTCTTGTCAGGCTTTGTCAGGTAACCATGTTTGACATAATTGTTGACCATAGATGCTGTCAGGCCCTTATCTTTATCAGGAGAGATAGGGGCGCAGACCTGATTGACATAGAGTAAAACCTGGTCCAGATAGAGGTCAATGTTTGGAATTTCTACCCATTTTGGGTAGGAAAAGGTAGTTTTCATTTCCAACTCCTTTTTATCTAGTTTTAATAACTAGATTATAAAATAATAAAAACAGAAAGTCAAGTTTTAACTGCTTGTAGAAAGACTTAAATTATGCTATGATGGGAGAAACTAGTCAGAAATGAGGAGAAAAGATGGAGATTCGTTTAGCTTTTCCAAATGAAGTAGATGCCATCATGCAGGTGATGGAAGATGCTAAAAAATGTTTAGCAGATGTTGGTAGTGACCAGTGGCAAAATGGTTATCCAAATGCTGATATTATTATTGAGGATATTATCTCAGGTCAAGCCTACGTAGCCTTGGAAGAGGGAGAATTACTAGCTTATGCAGCCGTGACCAAGAGTCCAGAGGCAACCTATGAAGCCATTTATGAAGGAAAATGGCAAGCTGGAGAGTCAGAGTACCTAGTCTTTCACCGTATTGCTGTGGCAGCAGATGTGCAGGGACAGGGGGTTGCTCAGACTTTCCTAGAAGGCTTGATTGAAGGTTTTGATTATCTAGATTTTCGCTCAGATACACATGTTGCAAACAAGGCCATGCAGCATATATTTGAAAAACTCGGTTTTAAACAGGTTGGTAAGGTTCCAGTTGATGGAGAACGCTTGGCCTATCAAAAATTGAAGAAATAATGCAAAAGAAGTACGTAAAAATGCTCTACTTTTCGCCAATAGGAACCTTGTCTTTGGTTGCCGACGAGCAATATCTGTATGGCGTTTGGGTGCAGGAGCAGAAGCATTTTGAGAGGGGACTAGGAGATGAGACGATAGAAGCAGTTGTTAGTCATCCCATTTTAGACCCAGTTATTACTTGCTTAGATGCTTACTTTAAAGGCAAGTCTCAGGATTTATCCAACTTGCCCTTGGCTCCAATCGGAACGGATTTTGAAAAGAGAGTTTGGTCCTATTTACAGGGAATTCCTTATGGTCAGACAGTGACCTATGGACAAATAGCTCAAGAGCTACAAGTGGATTCTGCTCAAGCAATTGGTGGAGCAGTGGGGCGCAATCCTTGGTCTATCCTAGTACCTTGTCATCGTGTGCTAGGAGCAGGCAAGCGTCTGACAGGTTATGCTGCAGGAGTGGAAAAGAAAGCTTGGCTCTTGGAACATGAAGACGCAGATTTTAAAGATAGAAACAATAGAAAGTGAAATAAATGTTAGAATTTATCGAATACCCAAAATGTTCAACTTGTAAAAAAGCAAAACAAGAATTAAACCAACTCGGTGTGGACTATAAAGCCATCCATATCGTTGAAGAAACACCTAGCCAAGAAGTCATTTTAAACTGGCTAGAAACCTCGGGTTTTGAGTTGAAGCAATTTTTCAACACCAGTGGGATCAAATACCGTGAATTGGGGCTGAAAGATAAGGTAGGAAGTCTGTCAAACCAAGAAGCAGCTGAGTTGCTAGCAAGCGACGGTATGTTGTTAAAACGCCCCATTTTAGTAGAAAATGGAACTGTTAAGCAAATCGGTTATCGAAAAGCTTATGAAGAATTGGGATTGAAATAGTTTTTATCTATCTCTTTGATAGATAAAATATATAACCTCCCTGTTTCAAAGTATGATAAACTAGTAGGTAGACAAAGTCTGTACCTGACCGTAGCAAATAATTTCATTGACGGCAGAAGTATGGTAGAATGAATCATTATCAGGAGAGGATGTTTTTATGAATGTTACAACGATTTTAGCATCAGATTGGTACCAAAACTTGATGCAATTGATTCCGGATGGCAAGCTTTTTAGCTTGCGTTCGGTCTTTGATGGAATCCCGAGAATTGTCCAACAACTTCCAATAACGATTATGTTGACCATTGGTGGTGCTCTTTTTGGCTTGGTTTTGGCGCTTCTTTTTGCCATTGTGAAGATCAATCGTGTCAAAATTTTATACCCCTTGCAGGCCTTCTTTGTTAGCTTCTTAAAAGGGACACCGATTTTGGTGCAACTCATGTTGACCTACTACGGAATTCCTTTGGCTTTGAAAGCTCTCAATCAGCAATGGGGAACTGGTTTCAATATCAATGCGATTCCAGCCGCTGCTTTTGCAATTGTCGCCTTTGCCTTTAATGAAGCAGCTTATGCTAGTGAAACCATTCGTGCAGCCATTCTCTCAGTCAATCCTGGTGAGATTGAGGCGGCACGCAGTCTGGGGATGACCCGAGCGCAAGTTTATCGTCGCGTGATTATTCCAAATGCGGCCGTTGTGGCGACTCCAACCTTAATCAATTCCCTAATCGGCTTGACCAAAGGAACTTCTCTAGCCTTTAGTGCGGGTGTTGTGGAAGTCTTTGCCCAAGCTCAGATTTTGGGTGGAGCTGATTACCGCTACTTTGAACGCTTTATCTCCGTTGCCCTTGTTTATTGGGTAGTCAATATCGGAATTGAAAGCCTTGGTCGTTTCATCGAGAGAAAAATGGCTATTTCTGCACCCGATACAGTGCAAACAGATGTGAAAGGAGACCTTCGTTAATGATTAAGATTTCGAATTTAAGCAAATCCTTTTCAGGACAGACTGTCTTGGATCATCTGAACTTGGATATTCAAAAAGGGGAAGTTGTAGCCTTGATTGGTTCTTCAGGAGCTGGAAAATCAACCTTCCTTCGTAGTCTCAATTATCTTGAAACACCTGACAGTGGCTCTATTCAGATTGATGATTTCTCAGTTGATTTTTCTAAAATCACTCAAGAAGAAATCCTTGCCCTACGCCGTAAGTTGTCTATGGTTTTCCAACAGTTTAATTTGTTTGAACGCCGAACAGCACTTGATAATGTGAAAGAAGGCTTGGTTGTGGTCAAGAAATTATCTGACCAAGAAGCGACTAAGATTGCCAAGGAAGAGTTGGCTAAGGTTGGGCTTTCTGACCGTGAAAACCATTACCCTCGCCATTTATCAGGTGGACAGAAGCAACGGGTTGCCTTAGCGCGTGCGCTTGCTATGAAACCAGATGTCTTGCTCTTAGACGAACCAACTTCAGCCCTTGACCCAGAATTGGTTGGTGAAGTAGAAAAATCTATTGCAGATGCTGCTAAGTCAGGTCAAACCATGATTTTGGTTAGTCATGATATGTCCTTTGTAGCCCAAGTGGCTGATAAGATTCTCTTCTTAGATAAGGGGAAAATCATCGAGTCTGGAACACCGGATGAGATTATCCACCATCCTAAAGAAGAGCGGACAAAAGAATTCTTCGCTAGTTACAAACGGACTTATATTTGATATAATAGATAAAGGAAAACTCAGTTAGCTGGACTAGCTGAGTTTACTCTTTAAAAAAGATAGAAATGAGAGAAATCATGCTACTGCAACTATTTTCTTTATATTTCGAGAGTTTGATCTTGACTACCATCCTCGTCCTGATTTTTTTAGGGATTTGGATTGGACTGAGAGCCATGTCGGGAGTTGATAAGACAGCCAAGGCTCGCCAAGCCCATCTCTATGATATGATTATGATTGGGGTCTTGGTTGTTCCAGTATTATCCTTTGCGGTTATGAGTTTAATTCTTGTTTTCAAGGCATAATCCTTGCGTGATTGACAAGAAAGAGTTAGAATAAAGATAGTTACAACAAGAAAGAAGGAAACTATATGTACGATACTATTATTATCGGTGCTGGACCTGCAGGGATGACTGCAGCCTTGTATGCTGCTCGAAGCAATTTGAAAGTAGCCTTGATTGAAGGTGGTCTGCCAGGTGGTCAGATGAATAATACATCTGATATTGAAAATTACCCAGGATACGCTAATATTAGTGGGCCAGAATTGGCAGAAAAAATGTTTGAACCGCTTGAAAATCTTGGTGTTGAGCACATTTATGGTTATGTTGAAAATGTAGAGGACCATGGTGATTTTAAAACAGTGCTGACCGATGACCAAACATATGAAACACGTACAGTTATCGTAGCAACTGGTTCTAAACACCGTCCTTTGGGAGTACCTGGAGAAGAAGAACTGAACAGTCGTGGTGTTTCTTACTGTGCTGTGTGTGATGGTGCTTTCTTCCGTGACCAAGATTTGTTGGTAGTCGGTGGTGGAGATTCAGCTGTTGAAGAAACCCTCTTCTTGACTCGTTTTGCTAAGACTGTGACCATTGTTCACCGTCGTGACCAACTTCGTGCTCAAAAGGTTTTACAAGACCGCGCCTTTGCGAATGAGAAAATCAGCTTTATCTGGGATTCTGTAGTCAAGGAAATCAAGGGTGAAAACCGAGTAGAATCTGTCGTTTTTGAAAATGTGAAAACAGGTCAAGTGACAGAACAAGCCTTCGGTGGCGTCTTTATCTATGTTGGCTTGGACCCTCTTAGCGATTTTGTTAAAGAATTGAATATCCAAGATCAGGCAGGCTGGATTGTGACAGATAACCACATGAAAACTGCAGTTGATGGTATCTTTGCCGTTGGAGATGTTCGCTTGAAAGACCTTCGCCAAGTAACAACAGCAGTTGGAGATGGGGCTATTGCTGGTCAAGAAGCCTATAAATTTATCACAGAACATAGTTAATACACTTCGAAAATCTCTTCAAACCACGTCAGCTTCACTTTGCCGTAGGTATGGGTACTGACTTCATCAGTTCTATCCACAACCTCAAAACAGTGTTTTGAGCTGACTTCGTCAGTCTTATCTACAACCTCAAAGCAGTGCTTTGAGCTGTCTACAGCTAGCTTCCTAGTTTGCTCTTTGATTTTCATTGAGTGTAATCATAAAAAGTTTCCAATCAGATGACTGGAAACTTTTTTATAGTCTATTTCGGAAAACTTCGTACATGAGAATGGCTGCAGCAACGCTAGCATTGAGGCTTTGAACATGTCCATTCATAGGAATGGTAATCATTTCATCAACCTGTTTTTTGATGTTGCTAGAGATACCTTTTCCTTCATTTCCGATGATGAGGGCAATTTTCCCTTTTGTATTCCACTTGTGGCACGGAGTGCCGTTCATATCTGTTCCAAAGGTCCAGAAGCCTTGATCCTTGAGTTTGTCCAGAGTTTGGCTTAGATTGGTCACTCGAGCGATTGGAACGTGCTCAATAGCACCTGTGGCTGTTTTAGCAACGACAGGAGTAACTCCGACAGCACGGTGCTTGGGAATGATGACTCCGGAAACATTGGTCGCATCAGCGGTTCTTAAGATGGAGCCTAAGTTGTGAGGATCAGTTAACCCGTCCAGAATCAATAGCAAAGGATTTTCTTCTTGACGCGTTTTGGTAAGAATGTGATCTAGCTCGCTATAGGCAAATTCAGACACTCGTAGAACAAAACCTTGGTGGACAGCACCTTCAGTCATCTCAGAGAGGGATTTTTTTGAGGTCCAAGAAATGGACACCTTCTTTTCTGTAGCCAGTTCCTTGACTTTCTCAAGATTCTTACCTCGGAGATCTTCTTGGAGGTAAAGTTTGTTACCAGTATTTGCAAGGAGGGCTTCGGTAACGGCGTGGACGCCATAGACAATATCATTTGTTTTCATGCCTCTATTATAACACAAAACCCCGTCTTGCAACGGGATTTTCTTTATTCTAGAATTAGTAAACCATCTTTAACTGCAAATGGGTCTTTTTCATTGATACGATCGTAAAACATGATTCCGTTAATGTGGTCAATTTCATGCTGAACAACGATGGAGTTGTAGCCTTTGAGTTTGATACGGTGTTTTTCTCCATCCTTGTCAAAGTAGTCAACCGTAACGCGGGCATGGCGAACTACATAGCCAGGTACGTTGCGGTCAACAGACAGGCAACCTTCTCCTTCACCAAGAGCAGCGTCTTGAACAGAGTGAGAGACGATTTTTGGATTGTACATAATAGCTTGCAAGTCGTAAGCTTCCTGTGGAGTTTCGCCTTCTTCGACAATGTTTGGCACCAAAACAGCGATAATACGTTTTGATATATCTAATTGAGGGGCAGCAAGTCCAACCCCACCGCGTAGTCCCATTTTTTCAGCCATGACAGGATCTTGGGAATGTTTGAGGAATTGCATCATCTTTTCGCCAAGGATGATTTCCTGATCAGACAAGGGGAAAGTGACTTCCTCAGCAACCGCGCGTAGAGTAGGATTCCCTTCGCGGATAATATCGTTCATATCAATTAAGTGAGCAGCTTTTGTAATACGTTCTATAGCAGACATTTTCTCTCCTTTCATTACCTCTACATGATATCACAAAATGACAAGGATTGAAAGCATTACGGCATCGAGCTTTTATAGAAAATGCCTACTAGGTTCGATTCAATTGTGAAAGAATTACTTATCTGTGATATAATAAAAAGAAAAGGCTTGCATTAGAAAGTGGGGAGAATGAAGATGCAAAGAAGACAAGATAGACATAAACGTGGACCAGTTTTTCGTTTTATGAGGGGTTTTGTAAACTTTTTTAGGAGTTACCGCAAGTGGAGTAATAAGGGATTTGTGGCGATACTCTTGCTAGCTGTTGCTTTATCAATGGGTTTGGTCTTGTTGTTTGAAAGTTTCCAAGGAATCCCCTTGACCAGTCAAAAAAAGGATGCCATTTCTCAAGAAGCAAATAAGACCAATCAAAATGCTAAAGATCAGGAGGAGGAAAAAACTGCTAGAATTATGGCAAACGGGGACCTCCTCTATCATATTCCCATCTATCGTTCTGCCTTAAAAGAAGATGGTACCTATGATTTTCATGAAAATTTTGATTATGTGAAACCATGGCTCAAACAAGCAGACTTGATTATAGGTGATTTTGAAGGCACTGTTAACAAGGACCACTATTTGGCAGGTTATCCTCTCTTTAATGCACCTGGCGAAGTTATGGATGCCATCAAGGATGCCGGTTATCAAGTGCTAGACTTGGCGCATAACCATATCCTAGATTCACAAATAGAAGGTGTGGTTTCAACAGCAGATGCTATTGAGAAGGCAGGAATGACACCGATTGGAGTGTATACGCATGAGTCCCGTGATCAAGCTCCACTGGTTATCAAGGAAGTGAACGGCATCAAGGTTGCACTTTTGGCCTATTCTTATGGTTTTAATGGAATTGAGCAAAGTATTTCTCAAGAAGACTATAATCGCTATCTTTCAGACCTAAATGAAGACAAGATGAAGGCTGAAATTGAACGAGCAGAGAAGGAAGCGGATATCACCATTATCATGCCTCAGATGGGTGTGGAGTATCGCTTGGAACCAACTGAGGAACAAAAGGCTCTTTATCACAAGATGATCGATTGGGGAGCGGATATTATCTTTGGAGGGCACCCTCACGTAGTTGAACCATCTGAAACGGTTGAAAAAGATGGAGACAAGAAACTCATTATCTATTCAATGGGGAACTTCATTTCCAATCAACGAATTGAAACCATGCAAGATGAAGAGAATGCTAAGTGGACAGAGCGTGGCGTGCTCATGGATGTGACTATTAAGAAAAAAGCAGGTAAGACGACAATAGAAACTGCCAAAGCACATCCTTCTTGGGTAAATCGTACACCAAAAGGAACCTATTCTCCAGAAGGTTATCCACTCTTCCTTTACCAAACCTATATCTTAGAAGATTTTATCGAGGGTGGTAGTCATCGTGACCAGTTAGATGAAGCGACTAAGGAACGAATTGATACAGCCTATAAAGAAATGAACGAACATGTGGGATTGAAGTGGGATTAGCTTGAATCCAGAGGGAAGTAAATGACGATTAAAATAATTGCGACAGATATGGATGGGACCTTGCTGGATGCTAGAGGCCAGCTTGATCTTCCACGCTTGGAAAAGATTTTAGATCAGTTGGATCAAAGGGGTATTCGTTTTGTCATCGCGACGGGCAATGAAATTCATCGCATGAGGCAACTACTGGAGCACTTGGTCGATCGAGTGGTTCTGGTTGTTGCAAACGGTGCTCGTATTTTTGAAAACAATGAACTGATTCAGGCTCAGACTTGGGATGATGCCATTGTCGATAAGGCTTTGACTCGTTTCAAGGATCGAGCGTGTCAGGACCAGTTTGTTGTAACGGGGATGAAGGGTGGTTTCGTCAAAGAAGGTACGATTTTTACAGATCTTGAAAGTTTTATGACTCCAGAAATGATTGAAAAATTCTACCAACGGATGCAATTTGTGGACGAATTAACCTCTGACCTCTTTGGTGGTGTGCTCAAGATGAGTATGGTTGTTGGTGAGGAACGTTTGAGTTCGGTCTTGGAAGAAATCAATGACCTCTTTGATGGCCGTGTTCGTGCTGTATCGAGTGGCTATGGTTGCATTGATATCCTTCAAGCTGGAATTCATAAAGCATGGGGCTTGGAAGAATTACTCAAGCGCTGGGACTTGACCTCCCAACAAATCATGGCTTTTGGTGACAGTGAAAATGATGTTGAAATGCTTGAAATGGCTGGAATTGCCTATGCGATGGAAAATGCTGATGATAAAGCCAAAGCTGTGGCTACTGCTCTAGCGCCAGCCAATAGCCAAGGAGGAGTTTATCAAATCTTGGAAAACTGGTTAGAAAAAGGAGAATGAAGTGGCAGTACAGTTATTAGAAAATTGGTTACTAAAGGAACAAGAAAAAATCCAAACCAAGTATCGTCACTTAAATCAGGTTTCTGTTGTAGAGCCAGACATTCTTTTTATTGGGGATTCCATTGTCGAATATTATCCTCTGCAGGAACTATTTGGGACTGCAAAGACGATTGTCAATCGAGGCATTCGAGGGTATCAGACAGGGCTGTTATTAGAAAATCTAGATGCGCATCTGTACGGTGGAGCAGTAGATAAAATTGTCCTTTTGATTGGGACAAATGATATCGGAAAAGATGTGCCTGTGAATGAGGCTCTCAATAACCTCGAAGCTATCATACAATCCATTGCTCGCGATTATCCATTGACAGAGATGAAATTGCTTTCTATTTTGCCAGTCAATGAGGGAGAAGAGTACAAGCAGACAGTCTATATCCGCACGAATGAAAAAATTCAGAAATGGAATCAAGCCTATCAAGAGCTTGCTTCTGCCTATATGCAGGTAGAATTTGTGCCAGTTTTTGATAGTTTGACAGACCAGGCAGGTCAACTCAAAAAAGATTATACAACTGATGGGTTGCACCTTAGTGTTGCTGGTTATCAGGTTTTGACAAAATCTTTGAAAGACTATCTTTTGTAGTTAATTGCTTTCCTTTTTGCATTTTTGTGTTAGATAAGGTATAATGGTTTTATTGTCTTTTGGGGTCGTTACGGATTCGACAGGCATTATGAGGCATATTTTGCGACTCGTGTGGCGACGTAAACGCTCAGTTAAATATAACTGCAAAAAATAACACTTCTTACGCTCTAGCTGCCTAAAAACCAGCAGGCGTGACCCGATTTGGATTG
The DNA here is from genome assembly GCF_049737915.1 of Streptococcus sp. CL6.35. GTDB lineage: Bacteria > Bacillota > Bacilli > Lactobacillales > Streptococcaceae > Streptococcus. Next base: position 12,022 of record NZ_JBKOTU010000011.1, read on the forward strand.
CTCGTGTTCAATGACAGGTCTTATTATTAGCGAGATACGATCAAGTCTTGTCTAGCGGCTTGATAAGAGATTGATAGACTCGCGGTTTCTAGGCTTGAGTTATGTGTCGAGGGACTGTTAAACGAATACATAACCTATGGTTGTAGACAAATATGTTAGCAGATGTTTGGACGTGGGTTCGACTCCCACCGGCTCCATTGATAATTTACATTGTTTTGTAAATCTTTCTAAAACGTTGTTTTTACAACGTTTTTTATTTTATTCTTTGGTATTCTTTTGCAAAAAAAGAATACAACATTTTGTTGTATCCTAAATATTAAATCAAGTCCTGAATTTTCTTAAGTTTTTATCATATTTTCTGTTATAATTAAGGTGCCTTAAGAAAAATAATGAAAAAACTAAATGTTTTTCATATAGTTTTCATTGTTTTAATAGTTTAAAGTCAATCTTATTTTTCTCTAATAGAAAATAATGAAAAAGTAGGTTTAGAAAGAGGTAAGTATCTATGTCTTCTCATAAAAAAGTGTCACTCTCTGAGATTAATCAATCTATCGATACTCCAAATAACAATCATTTCTGGCAAAATTTAAATGCCTTTTTAGGTCCGGGTGCTCTTGTCGCAGTTGGTTATATGGATCCAGGAAACTGGATTACCAGTGTAGTCGGTGGTGCTTCCTATAAGTATAGTCTCTTGTTTGTTATCTTGATTTCATCTCTCATTGCCATGCAACTTCAGCAGATGGCAGGAAAGCTTGGTATTGTAACCCAGATGGACCTGGCTCAAGCAACGGCTCATCATTCACCTAAATGGCTTCGTTATAGTCTATGGGTGATTTTAGAATTAGCCTTGATGGCGACAGATCTGGCAGAAGTTCTAGGTTCAGCGATTGCTCTCAATCTTCTCTTTAAGATTCCGATTATGATAGCAATTCTCTTGACCGTGTTGGATGTTTTTCTCTTATTGCTTCTGATGAAATTTGGCTTTAAGAAGATTGAAGCTATTGTGACAACACTGATTTTAACCATTCTAGCAATTTTTACCTATCTGGTAGCTTTGTCACATCCAAGCTTCCAAGGAATCGTTGAGGGTTATCTACCGAATGCAACCTTATTTGAAAGTCCCTTGCCAGGGCATGAAAGTCAATTAACCTTGGCACTAGGGATCGTGGGAGCAACGGTTATGCCCCATAACCTCTATTTGCATTCTTCCTTGTCTCAAACTCGGAAAATCAATCACAAGGACAAGAATGATGTTCGAAAAGCCGTGCGCTTTATGACCTGGGATTCAAATCTCCAATTATCCTTGGCCTTTGTGGTTAACTCCCTTCTATTAATTCTCGGGGCGGCTCTCTTTTTCGGCCATGCATCTGAGATTTCTGCCTTCTCTCAAATGTATAATGCCTTGCAGGATTCTACTATTGCAGGAGCTATAGCTAGCTCGACCTTATCAACCTTGTTTGCCTTGGCTTTATTAGCCAGTGGTCAAAATTCGACAATTACGGGTACCTTGACTGGACAAATCGTTATGGAAGGTTTCTTGCATATGAGATTACCTCAATGGTTCATTCGTTTGGCAACTCGTCTCTTTGCCTTGTTGCCTGTCATGATTGTAGCGGTTCTGTTTGGTCATCAGGAAAAAACATTGGATCAGTTATTGGTTTATTCACAAGTCTTTCTTTCGATTGCTCTTCCATTTTCAATCTTCCCACTGATTTATCTAACTTCTAAGAAATCACTGATGGGAGAATTTACCAATGCCAAATGGAATACCATCCTTGGCTATATCGTTTCCATTATCTTAACAATTCTCAATGTGAAATTGTTATTTGATATTTTCTAAGAAATTCACCCGAGTTATAAAACAAGCATATAAGAAAAAAGATACCCAAGATT
>NZ_JBKOTU010000012.1:0-5019 GCF_049737915.1 Streptococcus sp. CL6.35
AGTGACAAAGACCTTTGAAAACTGAACAAGACGAACCAATGTGCAGGGCACTACAACTAAGGTTGTAGTACTGAACAATGAAAAAAACAATAAATCTGTCAGTGACAGAAATGAGTGAGAACTCAAACTTTTAATGAGAGTTTGATCCTGGCTCAGGACGAACGCTGGCGGCGTGCCTAATACATGCAAGTAGAACGCTGAAGGAGGAGCTTGCTTCTCTGGATGAGTTGCGAACGGGTGAGTAACGCGTAGGTAACCTGCCTGGTAGCGGGGGATAACTATTGGAAACGATAGCTAATACCGCATAAGAGTAGATGTTGCATGACATTTGCTTAAAAGGTGCAATTGCACCACTACCAGATGGACCTGCGTTGTATTAGCTAGTTGGTGGGGTAACGGCTCACCAAGGCGACGATACATAGCCGACCTGAGAGGGTGATCGGCCACACTGGGACTGAGACACGGCCCAGACTCCTACGGGAGGCAGCAGTAGGGAATCTTCGGCAATGGACGGAAGTCTGACCGAGCAACGCCGCGTGAGTGAAGAAGGTTTTCGGATCGTAAAGCTCTGTTGTAAGAGAAGAACGAGTGTGAGAGTGGAAAGTTCACACTGTGACGGTATCTTACCAGAAAGGGACGGCTAACTACGTGCCAGCAGCCGCGGTAATACGTAGGTCCCGAGCGTTGTCCGGATTTATTGGGCGTAAAGCGAGCGCAGGCGGTTAGATAAGTCTGAAGTTAAAGGCTGTGGCTTAACCATAGTACGCTTTGGAAACTGTTTAACTTGAGTGCAAGAGGGGAGAGTGGAATTCCATGTGTAGCGGTGAAATGCGTAGATATATGGAGGAACACCGGTGGCGAAAGCGGCTCTCTGGCTTGTAACTGACGCTGAGGCTCGAAAGCGTGGGGAGCAAACAGGATTAGATACCCTGGTAGTCCACGCCGTAAACGATGAGTGCTAGGTGTTAGACCCTTTCCGGGGTTTAGTGTCGCAGCTAACGCATTAAGCACTCCGCCTGGGGAGTACGACCGCAAGGTTGAAACTCAAAGGAATTGACGGGGGCCCGCACAAGCGGTGGAGCATGTGGTTTAATTCGAAGCAACGCGAAGAACCTTACCAGGTCTTGACATCCCTCTGACCGCTCTAGAGATAGAGTTTTCCTTCGGGACAGAGGTGACAGGTGGTGCATGGTTGTCGTCAGCTCGTGTCGTGAGATGTTGGGTTAAGTCCCGCAACGAGCGCAACCCCTATTGTTAGTTGCCATCATTCAGTTGGGCACTCTAGCGAGACTGCCGGTAATAAACCGGAGGAAGGTGGGGATGACGTCAAATCATCATGCCCCTTATGACCTGGGCTACACACGTGCTACAATGGCTGGTACAACGAGTCGCAAGCCGGTGACGGCAAGCTAATCTCTTAAAGCCAGTCTCAGTTCGGATTGTAGGCTGCAACTCGCCTACATGAAGTCGGAATCGCTAGTAATCGCGGATCAGCACGCCGCGGTGAATACGTTCCCGGGCCTTGTACACACCGCCCGTCACACCACGAGAGTTTGTAACACCCGAAGTCGGTGAGGTAACCGTAAGGAGCCAGCCGCCTAAGGTGGGATAGATGATTGGGGTGAAGTCGTAACAAGGTAGCCGTATCGGAAGGTGCGGCTGGATCACCTCCTTTCTAAGGAAAAGGAACTGCGCATTGGTCTTGTTTAGTCTTGAGAGGTCTTGTGGGGCCTTAGCTCAGCTGGGAGAGCGCCTGCTTTGCACGCAGGAGGTCAGCGGTTCGATCCCGCTAGGCTCCATTGGTGAGAGATCACCAAGTAATGCACATTGAAAATTGAATATCTATATCAAATAGTAACAAGAAAATAAACCGAAAACGCTGTAGTATTAATAAGAGTTTATGACTGAAAGGTCAGAAAAATAAGGTTAAGTTAATAAGGGCGCACGGTGGATGCCTTGGCACTAGGAGCCGAAGAAGGACGTGACAAACGACGATATGCCTTGGGTAGCTGTAAGTAAGCGATGATCCAGGGATTTCCGAATGGGGGAACCCAACAGGTACTACCTGTTACCCGCATCTGTTAAGGATGTGAGGAGGAAGACGCAGTGAACTGAAACATCTAAGTAGCTGCAGGAAGAGAAAGCAAAAGCGATTGCCTTAGTAGCGGCGAGCGAAACGGCAGGAGGGCAAACCGAAGAGTTTACTCTTCGGGGTTGTAGGACTGCAATGTGGACTCAAAGATTATAGAAGAATGATTTGGGAAGATCAGCCAAAGAGAGTAATAGCCTCGTATTTAAAATAGTCTTTGTACCTAGCAGTATCCTGAGTACGGCGGGACACGTGAAATCCCGTCGGAATCTGGGAGGACCATCTCCCAACCCTAAATACTCCCTAGTGACCGATAGTGAACCAGTACCGTGAGGGAAAGGTGAAAAGCACCCCGGGAGGGGAGTGAAATAGAACCTGAAACCGTGTGCCTACAACAAGTTCGAGCCCGTTAATGGGTGAGAGCGTGCCTTTTGTAGAATGAACCGGCGAGTTACGTTATGATGCGAGGTTAAGTTGAAGAGACGGAGCCGTAGGGAAACCGAGTCTGAATAGGGCGAATTAGTATCATGACGTAGACCCGAAACCATGTGACCTACCCATGAGCAGGTTGAAGGTGCGGTAAGACGCACTGGAGGACCGAACCAGGGCACGTTGAAAAGTGCTTGGATGACTTGTGGGTAGCGGAGAAATTCCAAACGAACTTGGAGATAGCTGGTTCTCTCCGAAATAGCTTTAGGGCTAGCGTCGACATTAGAGATTCTTGGAGGTAGAGCACTGTTTGGGTGAGGGGTCCATCCCGGATTACCAATCTCAGATAAACTCCGAATGCCAATGAATTATGGTCGGCAGTCAGACTGCGAGTGCTAAGATCCGTAGTCGAAAGGGAAACAGCCCAGACCACCAGCTAAGGTCCCAAAATAATTGTTAAGTGGAAAAGGATGTGGGGTTGCACAGACAACTAGGATGTTAGCTTAGAAGCAGCTATTCATTCAAAGAGTGCGTAATAGCTCACTAGTCGAGTGACCCTGCGCCGAAAATGTACCGGGGCTAAAACAATTTACCGAAGCTGTGGATACCTTTATAGGTATGGTAGGAGAGCGTTCTATGTGTGATGAAGGTATACCGTGAGGAGTGCTGGAACGCATAGAAGTGAGAATGCCGGTATGAGTAGCGAAAGACAGGTGAGAATCCTGTCCACCGTAAGACTAAGGTTTCCAGGGGAAGGCTCGTCCGCCCTGGGTTAGTCGGGACCTAAGGAGAGACCGAAAGGTGTATCCGATGGACAACAGGTTGATATTCCTGTACTAGAGTATGTAGTGATGGAGGGACGCAGTAGGCTAACTAGAGCAGACGATTGGAAGAGTCTGTCTAAGCAGTGAGGTGTGAACTGAGTCAAATGCTTAGTTCTATAACATTGAGCTGTGATGGGGAGCGAAGTTTAGTAGCGAAGTTAGTGACGTCACACTGCCAAGAAAAGCTTCTAGCGTTTAAACATACTCTACCCGTACCGCAAACCGACACAGGTAGTCGAGGCGAGTAGCCTCAGGTGAGCGAGAGAACTCTCGTTAAGGAACTCGGCAAAATGACCCCGTAACTTCGGGAGAAGGGGTGCTGACTTTAAGTCAGCCGCAGTGAATAGGCCCAAGCAACTGTTTATCAAAAACACAGCTCTCTGCTAAATCGTAAGATGATGTATAGGGGGTGACGCCTGCCCGGTGCTGGAAGGTTAAGAGGAGTGCTTAGCGCAAGCGAAGGTATGAATTGAAGCCCCAGTAAACGGCGGCCGTAACTATAACGGTCCTAAGGTAGCGAAATTCCTTGTCGGGTAAGTTCCGACCCGCACGAAAGGCGTAATGATTTGGGCACTGTCTCAACGAGAGACTCGGTGAAATTTTAGTACCTGTGAAGATGCAGGTTACCCGCGACAGGACGGAAAGACCCCATGGAGCTTTACTGCAGTTTGATATTGAGTGTCTGTACCACATGTACAGGATAGGTAGGAGTCTATGAGATCGGGACGCCAGTTTCGAAGGAGACGATGTTGGGATACTACCCTTGTGTTATGGCCACTCTAACCCAGATAGGTGATCCCTATCGGAGACAGTGTCTGACGGGCAGTTTGACTGGGGCGGTCGCCTCCTAAAAGGTAACGGAGGCGCCCAAAGGTTCCCTCAGAATGGTTGGAAATCATTCGCAGAGTGTAAAGGTATAAGGGAGCTTGACTGCGAGAGCTACAACTCGAGCAGGGACGAAAGTCGGGCTTAGTGATCCGGTGGTTCCGTATGGAAGGGCCATCGCTCAACGGATAAAAGCTACCCTGGGGATAACAGGCTTATCTCCCCCAAGAGTTCACATCGACGGGGAGGTTTGGCACCTCGATGTCGGCTCGTCGCATCCTGGGGCTGTAGTCGGTCCCAAGGGTTGGGCTGTTCGCCCATTAAAGCGGCACGCGAGCTGGGTTCAGAACGTCGTGAGACAGTTCGGTCCCTATCCGTCGCGGGCGTAGGAAATTTGAGAGGATCTGCTCCTAGTACGAGAGGACCAGAGTGGACTTACCGCTGGTGTACCAGTTGTCTTGCCAAAGGCATCGCTGGGTAGCTATGTAGGGAAGGGATAAACGCTGAAAGCATCTAAGTGTGAAACCCACCTCAAGATGAGATTTCCCATGATTTTATATCAGTAAGAGCCCTGAGAGATGATCAGGTAGATAGGTTAGAAGTGGAAGTGTGGCGACACATGTAGCGGACTAATACTAATAGCTCGAGGACTTATCCAAAGTAACTGAGAATATGAAAGCGAACGGTTTTCTTGGTTTGAATAGATATTCAATTTTGAGTAGGTATTACTCAGAGTTAAGTGACGATAGCCTAGGAGATACACCTGTACCCATGCCGAACACAGAAGTTAAGCCCTAGAACGCCGGAAGTAGTTGGGGGTTGCCCCCTGTGAGATATGGAAGTCGCTTAGCT
>NZ_JBKOTU010000013.1:0-1435 GCF_049737915.1 Streptococcus sp. CL6.35
TGTACTGCACCCCAAAAGTTAGACAGAAAAAATCTAACTTTTGGGGTGTTTTATTATGAAATTGAGTTATGATGATAAAGTTCAGATCTATGAACTTAGAAAACAAGGATATAGCTTAGAGAAGCTTTCAAATAAATTTGGGATAAACAATTCTAATCTTAGGTACATGATTAAATTGATTGATCGTTACGGAATAGAGTTCGTCAAAAAAGGAAAGAATTGTTACTATTCTCCTGAACTAAAACAAGAGATCATTGATAAAGTTCTTCTTGAGGGGCATTCACAAATTAGGGCGTCTCTGGATTATGCTCTTCTAAGTAGTGGATTACTTTCGAATTGGCTGGCACAATATAAGAAAAACGGGTATACTATTGTTGAGAAAACAAGAGGGAGACCACCTAAAATGGGACGTAAGCCAAAGAAGAGATTTGAAGATATGACAGAATTAGAACGTCTTCAAGCAGAAAATGAGTACTTGAGAGCGGAGAATGCCATTCTAAAAAAGTTGAGAGAACTCCGATTGAGAGACGAAAAGGAGCAAGAAGAAAAACGGAAATTGTTCAAGGACTGGTAACAGAGTTTTCTTTAGATATCCTTCTAAAGATTATTAAACTTGCCCGTTCAACTTATTATTACCACTTAAAACAGCTGGATCAAAGCGATAAAGATTATGATATTAAAGCTGAAATTCAGTCAATTTATACTGAGCATAAAGGAAATTACGGCTATCGTCGCATGACTCTAGAATTACGAAATCGTGGCTTCGTAGTGAACCATAAGAAGGTGCAGCGTCTGATGAAAGTACTTGGTTTAACGGCTCGAATTCGCCGTAAACGGAAGTATTCTTCATACCAAGGAGAGGTTGGCAAGAAAGCAGATAATCTTATTCAACGTCAATTTGAAGCAACCAAACCAATGCAAAAGTGCTACACAGATGTGACAGAATTTGCCATTCCAGCAAGCAGCCAAAAGCTTTATTTATCACCAGTTTTAGATGGCTTTAACAGAGAAATTATCTCCTACAATCTTTCTACTTCGCCGAACTTAGTACAAATGAAAGCTATGCTAGAACAAGCCTTTACAGAGAACCATTACGAAAATACAATTCTCCATAGTGACCAAGGATGGCAATACCAACACGATTTCTATCATCATTTTTTAAAGAATAAGGGAATCCAACCATCTATGTCACGTAAGGGAAATAGTCCAGATAACGGTATGATGGAATCTTTCTTTGGCATTCTTAAGTCTGAAATGTTTTATGGTTATGAGAATACGTTTCAGTCACTTGAACACTTGGAACAAGCTATTGTAGACTATATTGATTACTACAACAACAAACGAATTAAGGTAAAACTAAAAGGACTTAGCCCTGTACAATACAGAACTAAATCCTTTGCTTAAATTAATTGTCTAACTTTTTGGGGTCAGTACA
>NZ_JBKOTU010000014.1:0-1254 GCF_049737915.1 Streptococcus sp. CL6.35
TGGCTCTTTGTCAACTGTAGTGGGTTGAAGAAAAGCTAATATCTAGAAAGGACAAATCTCGTCCTTTCTTTTTTGATGTTCAGAGCGATAAAAATCCGTTTTTTGAAATTTTCAAAGTTCCGAAAACCAAAGGCATTGCGTTTGATAAGTTTGATGAGATTATTGGTTGCTTCTAATTTGGCGTTAGAATAGTGTAGTTGAAGGGCGTTGACAATCTTTTCTTTATCCTTGAGGAAGGTTTTAAAGACAGTCTGAAAAATAGGATGAACCTGCTTAAGATTGTCCTCAATAAGTCCGAAAAATTTCTCTGGTTCCTTATTCTGGAAGTGAAAAAGCAAGAGCTGATAGAGCTGATAGTGGTGTTTCAAGTCTTCTGAATAGCTCAAAAGCTTGTCAAGAATCTCTTTATTCGTTAAGTGCATACGAAAAGTAGGGCGATAAAAACGTTTATCACTCAATTTACGACTATCCTGCTGGATGAGCTTCCAGTAGCGCTTGACGGCCTTGTATTCATGGGATTTTCGATGAAACTGATTCATGATTTGGACACGGACACGACTCATAGCACGGCTAAGATGTTGCACAATATGGAAACGATCTAGAACGATTTTAGCACACGGAAAAAGTTGTCTAGCTAAGTCATAGTAGGGACTAAACATATCCATAGTAATGATTTTCACTCGACATCGGACTGCCCTATCATATTTAAGGAAGTGATTTCGGATAATAGCTTGTGTTCGTCCCTCAAGAACAGTGATAATATTGAGCTTTTCAAAATCTTGTGCAATGAAGCTCATCTTTCCCTTAGTAAAAGCGTACTCATCCCAAGACATAATCTCAGGAAGACAAGAAAAATCATGCTTAAAACGGAAGTCATTGAGCTTGCGAATGACAGTTGAAGTTGAAATGGACAGCTGATGGGCAATATCAGTCATAGAATTTTTTTCAATCAGCTTCTGAGCAATTTTTTGGTTGATAATACGAGGGATTTGGTGATTCTTCTTGACGAGAGAAGTCTCAGCTACCATCATTTTCAAACAATGATAGCACCTAAAACGGCGCTTTTTAAGGAGAATTCTAGTAGGCATACCAGTCGTTTCAAGGTAAGGAACTTTAGACGGTTTTTGAAAGTCATATTTCTTCATTAGACTTCCGCAATCAGGACAAGGTGGAGCCTCATAATCCAATTTAGCGATGATTTCTTTATGTGTGTTCCTATTAATAACATCCATAATTTGGATATTGGGGTCTTTA
>NZ_JBKOTU010000015.1:0-711 GCF_049737915.1 Streptococcus sp. CL6.35
AGGTCCCGTAGTGTAGCGGTTATCACGTCGCCCTGTCACGGCGAAGATCGCGGGTTCGATTCCCGTCGGGACCGTTAGAATAACGGAAGTTATTTTAGACTCGTTAGCTCAGTTGGTAGAGCAATTGACTTTTAATCAATGGGTCACTGGTTCGAGCCCAGTACGGGTCATATATGCGGGTTTGGCGGAATTGGCAGACGCACCAGATTTAGGATCTGGCGCTTAACGGCGTGGGGGTTCAAGTCCCTTAACCCGCATTAAGATATAATAAATGAGCCGGCTTAGCTCAGTTGGTAGAGCATCTGATTTGTAATCAGAGGGTCGCGTGTTCAAGTCATGTAGCCGGCATTTTTAGATAGAAGAAAACAGTGCGAACGTAGTTCAGTGGTAGAACACCACCTTGCCAAGGTGGGGGTCGCGGGTTCGAATCCCGTCGTTCGCTTAGAGAGGCCGGGGTGGCGGAACTGGCAGACGCACAGGACTTAAAATCCTGCGATTGGTAACGATCGTACCGGTTCGATTCCGGTCCTCGGCATAAACTAATGAGCACCCTTAGCTCAACTGGATAGAGTACCTGACTACGAATCAGGCGGTTAGAGGTTCGACTCCTCTAGGGTGCATTTTTCTATTTAACTCGGGAAGTAGCTCAGCTTGGTAGAGTACTTGGTTTGGGACCAAGGTGTCGCAGGTTCGAATCCTGTCTTCCCGATA
>NZ_JBKOTU010000016.1:0-330 GCF_049737915.1 Streptococcus sp. CL6.35
CTCCTGGCGCTGCTGGTTGATCTTCTACCGGTTGCGCTGGAGTTGGGGTTTCTGTTGCTCCTGATGCTGGAGTTTCTTCAGCTGGTTGCGCTGGAGTTGGGGTTTCTGTTGCTCCTGACGCTGGAGTTTCTTCAGCTGGTTGCGCTGGAGTTGGGGTTTCTGTTGCTCCTGGCGCTGCTGGTTGGTCTTCCACAGGTTGCGCTGGAGTTGGGGTTTCTGTTGCTCCTGACGCTGGAGTTTCTTCAGCTGGTTGCGCTGGAGTTGGGGTTTCTGTTGCTCCTGGCGCTGCTGGTTGATCTTCCACAGGTTGCGCTGGAGTTGGGGTTTCTG